>NZ_DKSQ01000060.1:29543-67940 GCF_002472765.1 Empedobacter sp. UBA7252 | reverse complement strand
ATCTAACATCTAACATCTAAAATTTCCGTATCTTTGAAACACAAATTTTAAACAAAGAGAAAATGAATTTAGCAGACGATTCAAGAATTTGGATTTTTCAAGCCAATCGTAAATTCTCAACAGAAGAAAAGCAAGCTATTACAGCTAAACTAAATACTTTTATAGCGGATTGGAATGCGCATGGCGCTGAACTTTTAGCTGATTTTGATTTACCTTATGATCAATTTATTGTAGTTGGTGTAGACGAAAATCAAGCGACAGCAAGTGGTTGTTCTATCGATAAATTAACGAAAATCGTACGCGAAATTGATGCAGATTATTCGTTCGATTTATTGAACAGAATGTTAGTTTCGTATGAAAATGAACAGGAAGTTTTTATCGAAAAATTACCAACATTCAAACAAAAAGTAAAAGAAGGAGAAATCAAAAATGTAAAAGTTTTCAATAATGGAATTTCTTCTTTGAATGATTTTAAGCAAAATTGGTTATTACCGATTGAAGAAAGTTGGGCGAAAACATTATTAAATTAAACGCTTAAAATCCAAAAAATATTAAAGCCGAGTTTAGAAATAAGCTCGGTTTTATTTTTGATAAAATATTGTTTAAAAAACACTATTTTTACGTAATAATAAATTAAAAATACTATGAAAAACAAAGGATGTCTTATTGGCGGAGTGATTCTTTTACTTCTTGCAGGAATCGTTTTCTGGGGAATTGGAGTTTCGAATACGATCAAAACAACAGACCAAGGTGTGCAAAAACAATGGTCGAATGTAGAAAATACATATCAAAAACGTTCAGATTTAGTTCCAAATTTAGTGAACACGGTAAAAGGTGCTGCGAATATGGAAAAAGAAACGTTAACAGCTGTGATTGATGCACGTGCAAAAGCGACTTCTAATCAAATTAAAATTGATGATCCAAGTCAATTAACAGATGCAAATATTGCGAAATTTCAACAAGCTCAAGATCAATTAGGATCTACATTAAGCCGCTTATTGGTTTCTGTTGAAAAATATCCAGATATTAAATTCAATCAAAACTTTACTTCTTTACAAGCAGAATTATCTTCTATCGAACAAGAAGTTTTATTTGAAAGAAAAAAATACAACGATGCTGCAGAGAAATTTAACAACATGATTGTAACTTTCCCTAACAGCTTAATCGCTGGTTTTACAGGTGCTACGAAAAAAGGTTATTTCAAAGCTGCTGCAGGATCTGAGAATGCTCCTAAAGTAGAATTCTAATCATTATGGGAAATAAGAAACATAAATTTCTTTCCTCTAATGATGAAAAAAAAATAATCGAAGCCATCCAAAAAGCGGAGAAAAATACAAGTGGGGAAATTCGAGTTCATATTGAATTCGAATCTTCTCCCAATCATTTTGACAAAGCTTTAGAAGTTTTCGAGCAATTGGAAATGCACAAAACCAAAGATAGAAATGGTGTGTTGTTTCATGTTTCACCAACCGATCATAACTTTACAATTATTGGTGATAAAGGAATTGATCAAGTGACACCAGATGATTTTTGGGATGATATAAAAGAAGAGGTCATCAAGCATTTCAAAAAAGAACATTATGTAAAAGGGCTTTGTGAAGGAATAAAAAAAACAGGCAAAGCACTTAAAAAATATTTTCCTTATCAAGAGGATGATACAAACGAATTACCAGATGAAATTAGCTACAGTTAAATACTTTTTTCTAACTTTTTTTCTTTCAATTTTAACCGTTTTTGGGCAGACACCGGATGAATTGGTGAAGATGGAACATCCGCCTAAAAAGCTTGTGCAAGATTATGCACATGTTTTTGATGCAATGCAATTGGATGAATTAGAACGAAAATTAGTAGCCTATGATGATTCAACATCTACTCAAATTTTGGTATTAACAGTGAAGTCTCTAGATGGTTATCCGTTAGAAATGTTTGCAAATGATATTGGTGAAAAATGGAAAGTTGGTACACAAGGAAAAGATAATGGAGTTGTAATTGTTTTAAGTGAACAAGATCGTAAGATTACGATTAGAACAGGTTATGGAGCTCAAATTTATTTACCGCCAAGTGTCAACAAATCGATTATTGACAATGTTATTATTCCGTATTTCAAACAAGGTGATTATGCTGGTGGAATAAATGCTGGAGTCAATTCTATTTTTCAAGCTTTTGCAGGAAAATATAAGCAAGACAAACCAAAATCGCAAGAACCAGAAATGGATTGGCTTGCATTGATTTTTGCCATAGGATTTTTCATTTTTATCTTTATTATTATTTCGAAAGGTAAAGGAGGAAATAATGGAGGAAATGGTGGCAGACGAAGAAGTTTGTTAGATGATATTATCATTATGAACACAGGAAGTTCTGTTTTCGGTGGCGGAGGTTTCGGCTCAGGAGGTAGTTCTTGGGGTGGATCATCTGGTGGCGGAGGCGGCTTTGGTGGTTTCGGAGGCGGAAGCTTCGGAGGCGGAGGAGCATCTGGTAGTTGGTAGAAATACTATTTTGATTAATGAATTTTAAAATTGTCACAAATATTGAAACTGATATTTTTTATTTAATTATTAATGAATTAGTAAAAGATAAATGGAAAATTATTTGTGAATATGATGATGAAATTTTTGATAAATCAATTGATTTCGACTTTTACAAATTAGCTAAAAATGAAAAAATAATTTTGTTTGCTTGGGACAACTGGTTTGAAGGAGAGATAAAAGCTGAAATTGAAATTCTAAAAGAGTTAGCTGTTCAATATAAGTTTGATTTAAACTTTAATGAAGCAAATTTTCTTCAAGATGAATATATTACAGAAAGAATGAAAAATCTTTTAAAATTTCACGAATAAACCCAAAAATCCGAACGAAACCGTTCGGATTTTTTTATGACTGAACATTATTCGTTAAATTCGTTTTCTAAATCAGTTTATGGAACTTCTCAATCATATTTACACCAATCAACGCAGCAATACAAACGATACGTCGGATGCGAGATCAGAATATCAGCGTGATTATGATCGTATTATTTTTTCGTCTGCCTTTCGTCGTTTGCAGAACAAAACGCAAGTTTTTCCTTTGCCAGGAAGTGTATTTGTCCACAATCGATTGACGCATTCGTTAGAGGTTTCGTCTGTTGGACGCTCGATGGGAAATTTGGTAGGAAAGTTTATTTCCGAAAATTATAAATTAACAAAAGAATCACAAGAATTTTATAAATATAGTATTCACGATGTTATTTCAGCGGCATGTTTGTGTCACGATATCGGAAATCCAGCTTTTGGACATTCGGGCGAAGATGCGATTGCTTCTTATTTTGATCGTCATGAAACAGATTTGAAACAATATTTTACTGAATCCGAATGGGCTGATTTAATCAATTTTGAAGGAAATGCGAATGCAATCCGAATTTTAACGCAACAACAAAACGGAAAATCGGAAGGAGGTTTACGTTTGACATATTCTACGTTGGCTGCGATTGCAAAATATCCGTGCGAATCGGTTGCGAAAGATAAAAGTCAATTGCATCGAAAGAAGTTTGGTTTTTTTCAGGCTCAAAAAGAAGCTTTCCGAACGATTGCTGAAAAAACAAATATGATTTTGGAACAAGATTCGCCAATTATTTACAAGCGACATCCGTTTGTCTGGTTGGTAGAGGCGGCTGACGATATTTGTTATTCGATTATTGATGTCGAAGATTCGCAACGTTTAGGAATTATTGACCATGATAAATGCCGAAAATTATTCTTGAATTTAGTTGAATCTTTAGATCCATCTCAAATTGATAAAACAAAAAATACACTAAAATCTATTTCAGATAAAAATGATCGAATTGCGTATTTACGTGCAAAATCAATTAATTTATTGACGCAAAAATCAGTTGAGGTTTACCAAAATAATTTTGATCAAATTGTAAAAGGAGAATTTAAAACGGCGTTATTAGATGTGATTAAAAATGAAACGGAACAAGTAACGAAACGAGTTTTAGACGAAATTCAACGTTTCTCGATTGAAAATATTTATAATCATCGTTCTGTTCTCGAAATTGAAAATGCAGGTTATAATGTAATGTCAGAATTGCTTTCGCAATTTATTCCTCCAATTTTAAAAGATGAAAAAGAACGCAAAACGTTTGAGAAAAAAGCCTTGCGTTTAGTTCCTGCTCAGTTTTTATATGAGAAAGGAACAAAGTATCAAAAGGTAATGGGAATTTTGGATTATGTTTCGGGAATGACTGATAATTACGCAACAGAATTATATCGTCGTATCAAAGGAATCGAAATTGGAATGACGATTTAAGTACGAAGTTAGAAATACGAAGCTCGAATTTAGAGAAATTGTCATGCTGAACTCGTTTCAGTATCTCATCAAAAATTAGCGAATTTGTTATTCCGACGAATGGAGGAATCTATAGATTCTTCATTTCGCTGAAGCTATATTCAGAATGACAAAAAATAATGAATTCTACGTTTCGTAAACTAGATAACTAATTTCTAGTCTCGAATAACGAATAACTAAATAACATCACACAATAATGAAAAATGTAACAATACGAGAAGCAAGAAAAGAAGATTGTCCTCGAATTTTAGAGTTAATTCACGAATTAGCTTTATACGAAAAAGCACCAGACGAAGTAACGGTAACCTTAGAAGAAATGGAAGAATGCGGGTTTGGAGATAAACCAGTTTGGGGTTCTTTGGTTGCAGAAGTGGACGGAAATGTGGAAGGAATTGCGTTGCATTACGATCGTTATTCGACTTGGAAAGGACGCAGATTATATTTGGAGGATTTGATTGTAACCGAAAAAATGCGCGGTTCTGGAATTGGTAAATTATTATTGGATGAATTAATTGTTTATGGAAAAGCGAATAATTACCACGGAATGGTTTGGCAAGTTCTGGATTGGAATGAACCTGCAATTAATTTCTATAAAAAATATAACGCAGATTTTGATCCAGAATGGATTAATGTTTCGGTGAATTTTTAATAACAAAAAACTCCAACTTGATGAAAAGTTGGAGTTTATATTTTTGCTTAACGCTATTTCATAAAACTTTCATACCATTTCCATAAAATAATTCCTGTACAAACCGAAACATTAAGCGAATGTTTTGTTCCTGATTGTGGAATTTCGATACACGTATCACATTGATCAATGATTGATTGTTGCACACCATCAACCTCATTTCCCATCACAATTGCATATTTCTGAGATTGGTCAACTTCAAATTCATTTAACAAAACAGAACCTTCCGTTTGTTCAATCGTTACAATTTGATAACCATCTTCTTTTAATTTAGCAACCAATTCATTCGAATCTTTCACATATTCCCAATCAACAGAATTTTCTGCACCAATGGCCGTTTTATGAATTTCTTTATGAGGTGGAGTTGCTGTAATTCCACACAAATAAATTTTATCAATTAAAAATGCATCCGAAGTTCTAAAAACTGCACCAACATTGTGCATACTTCTCACATTATCCAACACCACAACAATCGGGTGTTTTTCAATAGCTTTATATTCTTCCGCAGAAACGCGACCTAATTCGTCTAATTTTAGTTTTCTCATCACTTCGTTTTTAACTAACTTAGCTGTTCAAAATTTATAATAATTTGACAAAAGTAGTAAAGAATAAGGAAACTCCTCTAATGAAACAATATAACACCATCAAGGCGAAATATCCTGATGCAATGTTGTTGTTCCGTGTGGGAGATTTTTACGAAACATTTGGAGAAGATGCTGTGCGAGCTTCTCGCATTTTAGATATAGTTTTAACAAAACGCGCCAATGGTTCTGATAATAGTGCTTTGGCAGGGTTTCCTCATCATAGTTTGAATACTTATTTACCGAAATTGGTGAAAGCCGGTTTACGCGTTGCAATTTGTGATCAGCTCGAAGATCCAAAGATGGTAAAAGGTATCGTAAAACGTGGTGTTACAGAATTGGTAACGCCTGGTGTTGCGTTGCAAGATGAGGTTTTATCGTCAAAATCGAATAACTTTTTGATGGCTGTTCATCAAGGTGATAAAGCTTTTGGAATTGCGTTGTTAGATGTTTCGACAGGAGAATTTTTGGTTTCGGAAGGACAAGAAGATCAAGTAGCGAAAATTATTCAATCGTTTCGACCAAGTGAAGTGATTTACCAAAAACGTGTTAAATATAATTTTTCTGATGTCAAAAGTAAATTTTTGTTGGATGATTGGGCTTTTCAATATGATTTTGCAGTTGATAAATTAACCAATCTTTTTAAAACTAAGAATCTAAAAGGTTTTGGAATTGAGGATTTAAAAGATGGAATCATTTCTGCGGGTGCAATTTTAGCTTATTTGGATGACACACATCACTTCGAAATTCAGCATCTAACATCTATTCAGCGTCTTAATCAAGATAGTTTTGTGTGGATGGATCCATTTACGATTCGCAATCTCGAATTGGTTTATTCTCCACATCCAAAAGGTGTTACGTTATTAAATGTTTTAGACGATACCAAAACTCCGATGGGAGCACGTTTGTTGAATCGTTGGATGGTAATGGTGTTGAAAGATTTGAAATCAATTCAACGTCGTCAAAATATTGTCGAATACTTCTACAAATTTGGAGATTTACGTTACGATTTGCGAGAAAAATTAGGTCAATTAACCGATTTAGAACGTTTGGCTGGAAAAGTTTCGACAGGTAAAATTACACCTCGTCAATTGCAACAATTAGCACAAAGTTTGAAAATTTCGGAAGAAATAAAAGAAGTTGCTGAACAATCGAATATCAAAGAAGTTGCAGATTTATTTTCTCGAATCGAACCAATTGATCATTTAACACAAAAGATTTTTGATACACTTTCTAACGAGCCTCCGCATCAAATTGTAAAAGGAAATGTAATTAGAGAAGGTGTTTCAGAAGAATTGGATCGATTACGAAAAATTCAGTTTTCTGGAAAAGATTATTTGGATCAAATGTGTCAACGCGAAACAGAACGAACTGGAATTTCGTCCTTGAAAATTGCATTCAATAATGTGTTTGGTTATTATATTGAAGTTCGAAATACGCACAAAGATAAAGTGCCAGAAGAATGGATTCGTAAGCAAACTTTGGTGAATGCAGAGCGTTATATTACCGAAGAATTAAAAGAGTACGAAACACAAATTCTTGGTGCAGAAGAAAAAATTCTTGCTATAGAAAATCAATTATTTATTGAATTGTTACAAGAAATTATCACTAAACTTTTACCGATTCAACAAACGGCAAAAGCAATTGCATTTTTGGATGTTTTGTCAACTTTTGCAGAAATAGCAGAGAAAAATAATTACACAAAACCTTCTCTTAATGATGGTTTTGAACTAAATATAAAAGAAGGTCGTCATGCTGTGATTGAGCAACAATTACCAATTGGTGAACAATATGTGTCGAATAATGTTGAGTTAAATTCGGATCATCAGCAAATTATTATGATTACTGGACCAAATATGTCTGGTAAATCGGCGCTTTTACGTCAAACTGCTTTGATTGTTTTGATGGCGCAAATGGGAAGTTTTGTTCCAGCTCAAGCTGCAGATTTAGGAATCATTGATAAAGTTTTTACTCGAGTTGGTGCTTCAGATAATATTTCATCAGGTGAATCGACATTTATGGTCGAAATGAATGAGACAGCAAGTATCTTAAATAACATTTCGGAACGAAGTTTGATTTTATTGGATGAAATTGGTCGAGGAACTTCGACTTACGATGGAATTTCGATTGCATGGGCAATTGCAGAATTTTTACATCAAAGTGCCTTGAAACCAAAAACATTGTTTGCAACGCATTATCATGAATTGAATGAAATGTCAAAATCGATGGAACGTATCAAAAACTTTAATGTTAGTATCAAAGAAACAAAAGATACAATATTATTTTTGAGAAAATTAGTTCCAGGAGGAAGTGAGCACAGTTTTGGTATACATGTTGCTAAAATGGCTGGGATGCCAAAACGAGTGGTGGACAGAGCAAATGATGTGTTGAAAATTTTGGAAGCAACGAAAACAGATGAAGGAATCTCGAATAAAACGGAGAAAATAACGCAAGATAATATGCAATTAAGTTTCTTTCAGTTAGATGATCCAATTTTAGATTCTATAAGAGAAGAAATTCTGAACACAGATATCAATACGTTAACACCTGTTGAAGCATTGATGAAATTGAACGAAATCAAAAAGAAACTTGGTAAATAAACTTAAAAATATGAAGAAAATAATTTTAACTGTAGCAGGAGCTTTAGTATTAGCTTCTTGTGCTACAAACCCTGTTACCGGACGTAAATCGTTGTCATTAGTTTCTAATGCAGATTTATTTCCGACAGCTTACAATCAATATTCTCAGGTTCTTAAACAAGGGAAAGTAATTACAGGTACTGCCGATGCTAAAATGGTGCAAACAGTAGGGGAACGTTTAAAATATGCCGCTGAAAAATATTATCAAGAAAAGGGAATATCTTCTCAATTACAAGGTTATCAATGGCAATTTACGTTGTTAAATGCAAACGAAGTAAATGCATGGTGTATGCCTGGAGGTAAAGTTGCGGTTTATTCAGGTATTTTACCTGTTACCAAAGATGCAACGGGATTGGCTGTTGTTTTAGGTCACGAAATTGGTCACGCTTTGGCTGGTCATAGTGCGGAGCAAGCTTCTCAGCAAATGGCCGCACAAGGTTTAGGACAAATAGTTGGTGGATCCATTGGAAATGCAGAATATGCAAAAGTTTTTGAACAATTATATCCTGTAGGTGCACAAGTTGGTTTACTAAACTATTCTCGTAAAATGGAATTAGATGCTGATGTTACAGGATTGTATTTAATGGCGATGGCGGGTTATGATCCTTCTCAAGCAATTCCTTTTTGGGAACGTATGGCGGCGAAAAGTGGAAATGCAGGAGTTTCAGAATTCTTGAGTACTCACCCTTCGGATGCGACGCGTATGGCTAAAATAAAGGAAGCCTTACCAACTGCTTTAGCATATTACAATGCAAGTCCGTATAAAGAAAAATAGAATAGTTTTTATTCATTTGTAAAATATAGGCGAGTTAATTTGATAAATTGATTCGCTTTTTTTATATTTAGTATTCAAAACCACAATTAAAATTAAAATGATTAACAATTTTAGAATCAATTCGTTTTCTGAATATAAGAAAGCGTATAAAAAAAGTGTCGAGGAGCCTGAAAAATTTTGGGATAAAATTGCTGGAAACTTCGTTTGGCAAAAGAAATGGGACAAAACACTTGAATATAATTTTGAACAAGCAGATTTTAAATGGTTTCAAGGTGGACAACTAAATATTACCGAAAATGTTTTGGATCGTCATTTGGAAAAAAATGGAAACAAAACAGCTTTAATTTGGGAACCAAATAATCCTTTAGAAGAATCTCGAATTATTACATATCGTCAATTGCATTCAAAAGTTTGCCAATTTGCGAATGTCTTAAAAAATAATGGCGTACAAAAAGGAGATCGTGTGTGTATTTATATGCCAATGATTCCAGAATTAGCCATCGCGATGTTAGCTTGTGCTCGTATTGGCGCGGTACATTCTATTGTTTTTGCAGGATTTTCTTCTGCTGCTATAGCTTCTCGTATCAACGATGCGCAATGTAAGGTTTTGGTGACAGCAAACGAAGTTTTTCGTGGAACGAAATCAATTAACTTAAAAGCAATTTGTGATGAAGCCTTAAAAGATTGTGCTTCTATTCAGTCGTGTATCGTTTATCGTCGTGCTATCGAGCCTACTTCTATGGTTGGTGGACGTGATAAATTTTGGATTGATGAAATGCATAAAGTAGACGATAATTGTCCTGCGGAAATTATGGATGCTGAAGATCCTTTGTTTATCTTGTATACTTCTGGTTCTACGGGAAAACCAAAAGGAATGGTGCATACATGTGGTGGATATATGGTGGAAACGGCTTATTCGTTCGATAATATTTTCCAAATGGAACACAACGATATTTATTGGTGTACAGCAGATATCGGTTGGATTACAGGACATAGTTACATTATTTATGGACCTTTGGCTTGTGGAGCAACTTCGGTAATGTTCGAAGGAATTCCAAGTTTTCCAGATTTTGGACGTTTTTGGGAAATTGTCGAAAAATTAAAAGTGACACATTTCTATACAGCTCCAACAGCAATTCGTTCGTTAGCTCGTGAATCGTTAGATTATGTCGAGAAATATGATTTATCAAGTCTTAAAGTTTTAGGATCAGTTGGTGAACCAATTAACGAAGAAGCTTGGCACTGGTTTAATGATTATATTGGAAAAGGAAATTGTCCAATTGTGGATACATGGTGGCAAACAGAAACAGGATCTATTTTGATTTCGCCATTAGCAGGAATTACGCCGCTTCGTCCAACGTTTGCAACATTACCGCTTCCTGGAATTCAGCCAGTTTTAATGGATGAACAAGGAAAAGAAGTAGAAGCAGTAAATGAAAAAGCAGAAGGACGTTTAGCAATTAAATTTCCTTGGCCATCTATGGCTCGTACTATTTATGATGATCATAAACGCTATGTAGAAACTTATTTTTCAACATTTCCGGGCTATTATTTTACAGGAGATGGAGCGTATCGTGATGTAATGGAAAATTATCGAATTACAGGACGTGTAGATGATGTGGTGATTGTTTCTGGACATAATTTAGGAACTGCGCCAATAGAAAATGCGATAAATGAACACGAAGCTGTAGCGGAAAGCGCAGTTGTTGGCTATCCTCATGATATCAAAGGAAATGCATTATATGCTTTCGTGATTTTACAAGATGGAGTACAAGGTTCACCAGAACTTGAAGCAGAAATAAAAAATGGAGTTTCTAAATTAATTGGAGCAATTGCAAAACCAGATAAAATACAGTTTGTTTCAGGTTTACCAAAAACGCGAAGCGGAAAAATTATGCGTCGTATTTTGAGAAAAATTGCAGGTAACGAAACTGATTTTGGCGATACTTCAACATTATTAGATCCAGATGTTGTAACTGTTATTCAGAAAGGAAAAATTTAAAGTAAGGCTGAGGTTAAGATTTAGCCTAAGTTTATCAGAATAATTTTCAAAACAAAAAGCATTACCCAAAAAGTAATGCTTTTTTGGTTTGATTATTTTGGATAAATTTTCTCTTCTAAATTTCCTTTATATAGCCGATATTCAATGCATTTTTTGTAATTTTGTTGACTTTTTAAAGGTATGATAAAAATTTCACCAGTTTTAGAATCGTATTTAGATCATCATGTGGATCAAGAACCTGAAATCTTGAGCCGTTTACGTGTTGAAACTTATCAATGTACAACGCAGCCACACATGATTTCGGGAGAATATCAAGGTCGTTTGTTAAGTATTTTGTCAAAGATTTTAGCCCCAAAAACTATTTTAGAGTTAGGAACTTTTACAGGTTACGCAACATTGTGTTTGGCAGAAGGTTTGATTGCTGATGGAAAAATCATTACGATGGATAAAAATGATGAATTGGAATATTTGTGCAGAAAATATTTTGATGAATCTGAATTTGCTTCAAAAATTGATTTTAGAATCAATGATGCACGCGAAGAATTAGAAACAATCGAGAAAAATTCTGTAGATTTAGCTTTTATTGATGCTGATAAAGAGAGTTATCCTTATTATTTTGAAAAAGTTTTAGAACTTTTACGTCCAGGAGGAACCATGTTAGTTGACAATGTTTTGTGGTACGGAAAAGTAATGATGGAAGAGGAAGATAAAAAAGATCCTTCGACAAAAATTTTGAAAGAATTTAATGAAATGGTAACGAAAGACAAACGAGTAGAGTCGATAATTTTACCAATTCGTGACGGAATTACGTTAATTCGAAAAAAATAATGAAGTACGCCATTTGTCAAGTAAGTGTTGCGCCATTGCGCTACGAAGCAAGAGATTCATCAGAAATGGTGAGTCAGGTTTTGTTTGGAGAAAAGTTGATTATTTTAGAAGAATTAGAAAAATGGACTAAAGTTCAGTTAGCTTTTGATGGTTACGAAGGTTGGCTAGATCCAAAACAAATTGTAGAAATTTCGGAAGAAGAATATAATAAAGATTCGATCGAGAAATTTGCAATTAATCCGTATAATCATGCGATGGAAAATGGCTTGCCAATGACGTTGACAATTGGAGCTGAGGTTCGTACTTTGAATGAAAGTAAAATCAAAATTGGTCCAAAATGTTTTGAATATTTTGGGGTATATACGTCTGGTAAAAAATCAAAAGATCAATTGGTAGAAATTGCAAAAGCCTATCTAAATGTACCTTATTTGTGGGGAGGAAAATCTTCGTTCGGTATTGATTGTTCTGGTTTAACGCAACAAGTGTACAAAATAGGTGGCTATAAAATTCCAAGAGATGCTTATCAACAAGCGGAAATGGGTGAAGTTTTGAGTTTTGTAGAAGAAGCAGAACCAGGTGATTTAGCTTTTTTTGATAATGCAGAAGGTCTAATTATTCATGTCGGAATTATGTGTGGCAATGGAAAAATTTTGCACGCACACGGAAAAGTTAGAATTGATCCAATCGATACAAATGGAATTTTCAATACCGATTCTCAAAAATATTCGCATAAACTGCGATGCATTCGAAAATTAATTCCTTAATAATAGAGCAAAAATCATTTCGAAAGAAATGATTTTTTTGTTTTAATTGAAATCAAATCTAAATAGGATATAATCAAGTATTAAACTATTTTTTAATTGGATTTAGCTGTAACTTTAGTAAACACTAATCGATTGAAATAATGTCTATAAAAATTCCTGAAAATTTAAAAGGGTTATCTGATTCTGAAGTCAAAAAAGCTCAACAACAATACGGAGATAATGCTATAAAGGGTGAACAGAATTCTGCTTGGTATAGTTTATTATTTGATATTCTAAAAGAACCAATGACGCTAATTTTGATTGCTGTATCAATTATTTATGTGTTGGTTGGTGATTTGGGCGAAGCTGCATTTATGTTTGTGGCTATTGTTGCTGTGACAGGAATTTCATTTTACCAAGGTTCTCGTAATCAAAAAGCTCTGCAAGAGTTAGAAAAGTTGAACGAACCTTTGAGTTCAGTTATTCGTAATGGACGATTAGTTGAGATACCAACACACGAAATTACAATTGGTGATTTGTGTATTACGGAAGAAGGAAAAATGATTAATGCGGATGGAAATATTGTTCATAGTAATGATTTTTCGGTGAATGAATCGGCTTTAACAGGCGAAAGTATGTCAGTTTTTAAAGATATAGATCATCCAGAAATTTACAGTGGAACTTTGACAGTTTCTGGTTTGGCTATTTTTGAAGTGACAGCCATTGGAGCAGAAACGAAGTTGGGAAAAATAGGAACGTCAATTTTATCTATAAAAGAAGAAAAATCGCCTTTGCAATTGCAGATAGAAAAATTTGTGAAAGGAATGGCAATCATTGGAATTATTGTTTTTGCAATGGTTTGCGGATTCAATTATTTTCAAACAAAAGACATTGTAAGTAGTTTATTAAACGGTTTGACTTTGGCAATGTCTATTTTACCCGAAGAAATACCAGTTGCATTTACTACATTTATGGCATTGGGTTCATGGAAATTATTACGCGAAGGAATTATTGTAAAAAAGAGTAGCGTTGTCGAAACTTTAGGAAGCACAACTGTTATTTGTAGTGATAAAACAGGCACAATTACCGAAAATTCGATGAAATTGAAAGCGATTTATGATGCAAAAATGTCTACGGTTTTTGATGAAATTCAATTCAATGATGTCGAAATTTCTAAGATTATACAATATGCGATGTGGAGTAGTGAACCTGTTCCATTCGATCCAATGGAAAAAACGTTGCACCGAGTTTACGAACAAACACAGGTTGATGAGCGCAATCAATATCAAATGTTTTTCGAATATCCTTTATCTGGAAAACCTCCGATGATGACGCATTGTTTTAAAAATAAAGATAATCAACGAATAATTGCGGCAAAAGGTGCTCCAGAAGCTATTTTACAAGTTTCGAATCTTTCTGATCAACAAAAAGATCATTTACGAAACGTTATTCGCGATTTTGGAACAAAAGGTTTCCGACTTTTGGGTGTTGCAAAATCTACTTTTAATTCAAACGATTTTCCAAAACAACAACAAGATTTACCTTTTGAATTGTTAGGTTTTGTTGTCTTTTATGATCCGCCTAAAAAGGGAATAAATGAGGTTTTCGAGAAAATATATAATGCCGGAATAAAAGTAAAAGTAATTACAGGCGATAATGCCGAAACTACGATGAGTATTGCGAATCAGGCAGGAATTATTCATGCTGAAGATAGTATTACAGGAAGTGAAATTACACAACTTTCTGAAAAAGAATTATTAAAAGCAGCCGACGAAAAAGTCTTATTTGCACGAATGTTTCCCGAAGCAAAATTAGCCGTCGTGAAAGCTTTGAAAGAGGATGGAGAAGTAGTTGCAATGTTGGGCGACGGAGTAAACGATGGACCAGCATTGAAAGCCGCACACATTGGTGTTGCAATGGGCGAAAAAGGAACTGAAATAGCCAAACAAGCTGCGCAATTAATTTTAACAAATGATGATTTAGGAAAATTAGTTATCGGAATAGCTGCTGGAAGACGCATTTATACGAATCTTAAAAAAGCTGTTCAATACATTATCTCGATTCATATTCCAATTATATTAATTGTTTCATTGCCGTTGTTTTTAGGTTGGGCTTTTCCGCAAATTTTCACACCGGTTCATGTTATTTTCTTAGAATTGGTAATGGGACCAACCTGTTCTATTGTGTATGAAAACGAGCCTTTAGAGAAAAATTCTATGAACGAAAAACCTCGTCCTATGACGGAAACTTTTCTGAATTGGAAAGAACTTTCAACAAGTATTATTCAAGGAATTATCATCACATTAGGATTGCTTTTTGTTTATCAATACACTTATCAGTTAGGCGGAAATGAAGAGAAAACCCGAGCAATGGTTTTTACAACGTTGATTTTCTCAAATGTTTGGTTAAGTTTAACGAATAGATCGTTTTATTATAGCTTGTGGTCAAGTTTTAAAAATAAAAATAATTTAATGGTTGGCGTTACAATTCTTACATTGCTTATACTTTTTGCAATACTGTATATAAAGCCAATTTCTTTATTTTTTAAAGTTTCTTCGTTGAATCTAAAAGAATTAGGAATGGCGATGCTTGTAGCAATGTTATCTGTATTGTGGTTTGAAGTTTATAAATGGATTAAACGTAGGAGAAAAAATTGAGTAAAATGGTAATATTTAGGTTTATTGATTCGTTATAACGAATCAATAAACTCAACTGTTTTTGCCAAAGTCGGCGTCCTATTCTCTTTGTAAGGTGTATGTTTTGCATCAGGAACAAGATAACTTTCTTTTCTTCCTTTTACATTGTTGATAATTCCATTTACTTGCTCAATCGAACCATATTCATCATCAATTCCTTGAATAACCAAAGTTGGACATTCGATGTTTTGCAATTCTTTTCGAATATCAAAATCAATAAAATCTGGGCGTAACCAAGTTTCTGTCCACATCTCAAAAACTTTCTGCGTTTTATCGCCATGATATTTTGTCAAACGTTCTTTCAAATTAGTTTCTGCATATGCAATTTTTGCATCTCTGATTCCTTGTAAAGAAATTTCTTCTACAATAATGTGCGAACCAACTACAACAATTCCTTTTAAATTTTGATGATATTTCGAAGCATAAAGTAACGCAATCGATCCGCCATCGCTATGTCCAAATAAAATAATGTCTTTGAAGTTGAAATATTGAACCAAATCATTTAGAAAATCTGCTTCATCATGCATGTAAGTCAATTCGCGACGATCAATGGTAAAAGGCGACGATTTTCCATAACCTTTTCTATCGTAGATGAATAAATTACAATTTGTTTTTTCGGCAACTTCTTTTGGGAAATCTCTCCAAAGTTGGGTGCAACCTAAGGAATCGTGTAAAAAAATAAGTGTTGGATTTTCTGGATTTATTTCGTGGTGAACATAATGAATATTGGCGTTGTTGATTTCTAAACTATTTTCTATTTCCATTTTATGTA
The DNA here is from genome assembly GCF_002472765.1 of Empedobacter sp. UBA7252. NCBI lineage: Bacteria > Pseudomonadati > Bacteroidota > Flavobacteriia > Flavobacteriales > Weeksellaceae > Empedobacter > Empedobacter sp. UBA7252. The sequence goes on along the minus strand of NZ_DKSQ01000060.1, from coordinate 51,894 downwards.
GTGATTTTTTCGAAAGCTAAAGATAACAAAAATGCCTCGATTTTATTTATTCGAGGCATTTATATCATGATGATTAAAAATTATTATTTAATAAAATCTGTAATAATTTCTAAGGTTTTTGCTTTTGCAGTTTCTAAATCGTCGTTCAATAAAATGATATCAAACTCTTTAGCTTTTTCCATTTCAATTCCTGCTTTATCAATACGTTGTTTCAATTTATCTTCGCTTTCTGTGTTGCGAGAAATTAAACGTTCTTTCAATATTTCCAAAGATGGAGGATTTACAAATACTGTTAAACATTGATCTCCGTACAATTTTTTGATATTCAATGCACCAATAACATCAATATCAAAAATTACAGAATTTCCTTCAGATGTAATGCGATCAACTTCCGATTTTAAAGTTCCGTAAAAATTATCGCGGTAAACTTCTTCGTGCTCTACGAATTCGTCGTTTGCAATTTTTGCCTTAAATTCTTCTGGTGTTAAGAAATAATAGTCTTCTCCGTGAGTTTCACCTTCGCGTTTATCTCTAGTTGTACAAGAAATAGAAAATTTGATATTCTCCAATTGTTCTAAAGCGTAACGAACCAAAGTTGTTTTTCCTGCGCCTGATGGAGCCGAAAAGACGATTAATTTTCCTTTTTTCATTATAAAATGTTTAACGATTGTTCTTTAATTTTTTCTAATTCATCTTTCATCTGAACAACAATTTTTTGCATTTCAGAATGATTTGATTTAGAACCTAATGTATTGATTTCACGACCAATTTCTTGCGAAATAAATCCTAGTTTTTTTCCATTTGATTCAGTTCCAGCTAATTCTTTTAAGAAATATTCGCAATGGTTTTTTAGACGAACTTTTTCTTCTGTGATATCAAATTTCTCCAAATAGAAAATTAATTCTTGTTCGAAACGATTTTGATCAACATCAACTTTTAATTCTTCTAAACGTTTATTGAAACGTTCTTTTATAGTTTCAATTCGTTCTTTTTCAAAAGGGACAACTTGTGTTAAAAGCTCAAGAATGTTATTCAAGTTTAAAGTCAAATATTTCTCTAAAACTTTTCCTTCATCTAATCTAAATTGATTTAATGCGTCGATCGCATCAATAATTGTTGCGCGAATTTGATTCCATTCGTCTTCACTCAAATCGTCTTGCGTGTACGAAATAACGTCTGGAAGGCGCATTACTACAGGCAATAATTCACCATCAGTCACATTTGGTGTGATTGATTTAAATTCTGCCATATAACTTTTGATTAATTCAGCATTTATATTTTGATTTCTTGCAGCAGGATTTAACTCTACTAACATCGAAAAATCAACTTTTCCACGTTGAACTTTTTCTGAAATAAGGTTTCTGATTTCTAATTCTTTTTCACGATAAAAAGAAGGAATTCTCGTGTTTAAATCTAGTGTTTTACTGTTTAAAGAACGGATTTCTATCGTTACTTTTTTCTCAGGTAATTCCAATACGGATTTACCGTAACCTGTCATAGATGCTATCATAATTGTAAAATTATGCGAACAAAATTACAATAAATTAACGTAATGCGAACTGAATTATCATCTTTAATCATTTTAAAGTTTAACATTTTGCTAAAATTTTGATGAACTTAAAACATTTATCTTTAACAAAAAACAAACTAAAAATAACTATGACAAATCAAGAATTGTACAAAGGAATTGCAGAGGATGGATTGAGTTTACCTTCTACAATGGGAATTTTTCCTTCGTCGAAAGATTTTGTATTTTCAAGAGAATCAATTGAAAAAAGTCTAAAATCAACCGATTATTTTCAATTAATCAATTTTGATCTTATCGAGATTGATAAAGACGAAAATGGAGCTGTAAAGCAAGAATATCAACTTGTAGTGTCTTATTTGGAGGAAGAATTTGATGTGAATTTGTATGTTGTGGATGCGAGAAGTAACGATTATTCTGAATTTGGTTTTGGAAATATGATTTCGGACGAAGAAATGGAAATTGCAACGCAACAAGATTTTTATTTGGAATCTGTGATGTATTTTGGAAATGATGCATTGGATAGTTTTCATTTGCAATTAAAAATTATGCAAGCAATTGTTGAAAACCCGTCTATTGTTGTCGATTTTATGCCTTATCGTTTGCTTTCTGGTAAATGGGCTAAAGTGACAGCAGAGTCAGAAATTCCGCCTGCGCCTTCGTATTTATATGTGATTCATGGCGTTTATGATGAGGATGAAAATGGCGATCGCGTGTATTGGATGCATACGCATGGTTTGCATCGTTGCGGTTCTGTGGAGTTGGAGATGTTGAACATCAAAGATGGAGTAGAGCAGATGAATTCGGCTTTGGATATGATTGTAAATGCGTTTATCAAACCAGATTTTCGTTCGCCAGAAAATGAAGAATTTAATATTGGTTATGATGGTTTGGATATTACATTTTGTTGGAAACGTTGGGAAGATGTGGTGAAAGATTATCCTGCTAAAATTCCTGGAGGTTACAATGAACGTCAGCCAGAAAACGAAAATTATGAACCTTGTGGCGTTTTGTTAGCGGTGCAAGAAGGACATACATTGACACCAGAAGTTTATGCGGCGACAATTGCAGATAATCCGATTTTCTTTATCAGCGATCAGGAAACGGAACGAATGTCAGCCTTGGCTTATCAACGTTTTGAATTGTATAAAAAAGCATTTAACACATATTTTAATCCAGAAGCAGATGAAGAAAATTATTATCGATTTTTAATTAAATTAGGATTTGATGTCGATCATGAAATGAATAAGGAACACATTTGGTTTGATGTGTACGGAATCAATGAGAACAACGAAATTTTTGGCGTTTGTTTGAATCGTCCTTATGCTGTAGAAGGTTTGAATGAAGGAGATGAAGGTCTTTATCCGCAAGAAATGATTACCGATTGGTTAATTTACACGCCGACAAACACCATCACTCCTGATAATATTTACACTATTGATTAATCAAAGCACCATTTTTCCATACATTTGTTGGTTGTAATTGTCCTTGATAATAGATAATATTACGATAATCGAAGGTAGAGAAGCTGATAAAATCGGCTTTTTTACCTTTTTCTATTGTTCCACGATCAGCTAAATTTAAAGCCTTTGCAGCACGAAAAGTAATTGCAGCTAAAACTTCTGCCATTGATAATTTCTCAAAAGTAGCCAAAACAGAAGCTTGTGTAAGAAGATTTCCCATTGGAGCTGAGCCAGGATTCCAATCCGAAGCAATCGAAACGCAACAACCAGCATCTAACAATTTTCGAGCAGGTGCATATTGCATTCCCAAACCGATAGAAGCGCCAGGTAAAACAGTTGCAACAACATCAGAATTGGCAAGTTTTTTCACTTCTTCTTCTCCTGAAAATTCTAAATGATCTGCACTCAAAGCATCGAATTTTGTAGCTAAATAACTTCCTCCAGCTGTAAATTGATCAGCGTGAATCGTAATATCAAAACCTTGATTTTTTGCTTCGTTTAAGAAATAATCGCCTTCCTCAACAGAGAAAGCAGATTGTTCCACAAAAATATCGATACGATTTGCTAAATCATCAGATTTTAATTTAGGAAAAACTTCTTTCACCAAAAGTTCTAAATATTCTTTGTTCGAACCTTCAAAATCTTTTGGTTTCATATGCGCACCTAAAAAAGTAGGAATCAAATCAATCTCACTTTCTTGATTCGCCATATTTATCGCTTCTAACATTTTAATTTCACCCTCAACAGAGAGAGCATAACCAGATTTTACTTCAGCAGTTGTGATTCCTTGTTTAGCTAATTGGGCAATATGTTTTAGCGTAATATCTTTCAGTTCGTCAACTGTTTTCTTACGTGTTTCTGTCACAGTAGACCAAATTCCACCACCACTTTCGGCAATTTCTAAATAGGTTTTTCCGTCCAAACGCATGGCGAAATCTTTGGCACGATTTCCTCCAAAACAAACGTGTGTATGCGAATCTACAAATCCAGGAAGAAGAATTTGTTCCGTTTCGATATGTTCAATTTCGATAGTTGGATGTTGTTGAGAAAGCGTTTCGAAATTTCCTATTTCTACAATTGTTTCATCATCAATAATAATTCCTCCATCTTCGAGAACTTCGACTTGGTTTTCGTGAATAGCACCTTTTAAAGGTAAATTGGCAAGTGTTATAATTTGTCTGAAAGGACCGATTAATTTCATTTTTGTTGTTTTATAACACAAGTTTACGAAATTTAAGGGAGAATTTGTAGATAAGCTGAACTTGTTATCAAATAAGATATGATTCTAAAATGAGTTTGCAATGACTTAATTTTTATCGTAAGTCAGTCGATAAAATAGCGTAGCCATAATTATCTGCCCAACCAGATTTTAGAGGAAGAAGCTTTCTGGTATGTGCTTCTCGAATCATTCCAACTTTTTCAAGAACTTTGTAAGAACCAATATTTTCAATTGCGCATCCAGCTTCGATTCTATGAAGATTTAACGTATTGAATCCAAAAGAAATAATTTCTCTTAAAGCTTCTGTTGCAATTCCTTTGTTCCAAAAATCTGGATGAAGTTTAAACCAAACTTCTGCATTCTTGTATTTAGCCCTACCTAAATTTAAAGAAATTAATCCATCAAATTGATTGTCATTTTCGATAACAAAAGTATAAGCTTGTGGTTGTTCTCCTTGATTAGATTTTACTAAATCTTTTACATGAAGAATTGTAACCTCTATATTTTCTGGAATTCCTACGTGTTGTATTAATCAACTTCTTCGATAGAATATAATTGATGAATTGTTTCAGTATCATCAAGTGTGACTGGTCTCAAAGTTAAACGTTCAGTTTTAAGAATTACATTTATATAAATTACTTTTTCTTCAAATAAGTTGGGTCGTTGGGATATTTAATTACCTTGAGTAATGTAATAATTGTAAAAATAACGAAGATTAATATCACGATTGCGCTAAGAATGATGCGGTTATTTTGTTCGTTGTTGAACCCAAGGTAAAGCTCGAAAGCTGCCCAAACAATTATTAAAATTTGTGGTAAAAGTGCGCCGAAAATATTTTTTGTCATTTTATTCTTCTATTGAGTTATAAAAATAAGAAAAATAAAAAACCTGCTTATTAAAAGCAGGTTAAAAATATTATTGAGTGACTAATTTTGTTTCATTAAGAATTGGTTCTCTTTTTAGAATATTTGTTGCTACTTCTACAGTTTCTTCTTTTTCTTCGAAAATTGGTGCTTCTTGCATAAATGCAATTGCTGGAGCTTCTTCTATTTTTGGTGGCGTGTTATCAAATTTGTAATTAAATCCAATTCCAAGTGTTTGTTTAATCTGTGTTTTTTTGATTTGATCTTCATCATACAATAGGTTGACACTTACTTGTGCCGAAACAAACTTGTTCACTTTCATATCCAAAATTCCTTGATAAGCAACGTCCATATTTCCGAAATTTTTCAGGTAATCTGCATAGATTCCGACACGGTTATCATAAGAAATTCCTTCCATAATTTGTAGTTTATATCGCGCACCTAAATATGCACCGAATTCAAATAAAGTATTGTCTCCATCATTTTTAAGTCCAAAATTTCCTTTTTTCTGTAAATCTTTGTCTAAGACAAAGGTCATTCTTGGTGTAAATGGGTGAATATTAATTTGAAAATTTTCGCTTGGTTTGTAATCAATACCCAATCCTAAACTTAAATAACCTGGAGCCATCAAGGCTGAAATCTTCGTTTTTGGATCTCTTGAATAATCAAAACCATCTGTAAATTGTGTGCGAAAATTCATAGAGGAAGCTAAATACCAATGATTTCCGATGCTGTAACCATAAGAAGAAGTTAAGTCGATAACATCATTTGTTTTGCGAGAACTTTCGCCTTTGTTAGTCTGGATTCCGTATCCTAAAACAACACGATTATCCCAAATATGTTTCTCTTTTGTCAAGTTAAATTCGTAATCTAAACTTCCGTTCAGCGCAAACGAATTTACACCTCCCGCAACCCAATTACTGAATGCACTTTGAGAAAATAAAAGTGAATTATTTCCCGAAACGAACCATCCTGGTTGACGGCCATCAAATTTTTGATCTTTTAAATAACGCTTGCTATCAGTAGCTACTTTACCATCTTTTACTGTTTGCGCAAAAGTTGTAGCACTTCCTAAAATTGCTAATACAAATAAAAATTTTTTCATGTAGATTTGATTGATTTATATTAACTTACTCCAAAAATATGGATTCTGATTTAATATATGTTGATTTTTCGTCAATTGTATTTTTATCAAAAACTTGATCATAGTTTTGTTTATCCAGTTTTATTCTAGGTAATTTGACTGGGGAAATGCCAGATGTATCGAAATATGGGAGAATTTCCTTCTTTCTACGTTTCTTCTTATCTTTTTTCTTAGTACTGTCTATTTTATATGTTAAGCCAATTCCGAGGGCTTGTTTAAATTGTGTTTGAGTAACTTGATCTTCATCATAAATCAAATTGATGGTTAATTGTGTGGACATAAAATTATTAATTTTCATGTCTAATAATCCAGCATATACAATATCGAGGTTATAAAATTTGTTCGAATAATTAGAGAAAATTCCAATATTATTATCGTAAGTTACGTTATCAAAAAGTTTCATTTTGTATCGACCACCTAAATATGCTCCAACTTCAAAAAGAAACGTATCTCCATCGTTTCGTAAACCATAAGTTCCTTTCTTTTGCAAATCTTTGTCTGCTACAATTGTTGTTCTTGATGTTAAAGGTTGAAAACTGACAGAAAAATTAGAATTTGGCGTATAATTCGCACCGACCCCAATTGTTACATATGCAGGCGCAAATAAGTTTGATAGTTTTGTTTTTGGAGTTGTTCCGTAATTGTAACCTGTAGAAAACTGTGAACGAATATTAAGTGATGAGGTTAGGTACCACTTTTCTTTTATCAAATATCCATAAGAAGTTGTGATATTTAGATTGTCAGCAGTTTTACGCGTTCCATTGGTTTTATTGTCTAAAAAACCATATTCAAAAATAAAACGATTGTCCCAAAAGTGTTTCTTTTTTCGGAAATTAAATTCGTAATCAGCTTTAGCATTTAGTGAAACCGAATTTTCACCACCTGCCATCCAATTGGAAAAGGTATTTTGATTAACGGTTAAAGTATTTGCACCATAAATTTCCCAACCCGATTTTCGTCCTGTAGTATCCACTTTGGATTTCAGATATTTTCGACCATCAATAATTAGATTTCCACTAGTATCTAAAAATTGAGCCGAACTAAAAAGTGATAGGACTAAAAATATAATTGAGAAAATTAGTCTCATTTTAAAAAAAATATCTTTGTTTAAAATTGAAAAATTCCAAACAAAGATATCTAATTTATTTTGTAAGGCTAAAAACCTTTCTTAATTATTTTGCCAACCTTTCAACCATTTCACTAATGTATCCACCCAATCTTGACGATCATTCAAACAAGGGATGTATGTAAATTGCTTACCACCAGCTTTTAAGAATTCTTCTTGTCCTTCCATCGAAATTTCTTCCAAAGTCTCCAAACAATCCGAAACAAAGGCAGGGGTGCAAACCGCTAAATTCTTAACGCCTTGTGCAGGAAATTCTTCTAACATGTGGTCTGTATAAGGTTTAATCCAAGGGTCACGACCTAAACGAGACTGAAAAGAAGTGGTATATTTATCTTCTGGTAATTGCAAGTATTCGGTTACCAAACGTGTTGTTTCAAAACATTGATTACGATAAGTTTCAATAGGTAATTTGCTCGCTTTTGCAGCACGAAGTGCTTTATTATCGTGACGTTCGGGAATTCCGTGATAAGAAAACAATAATTTATCAAAATTCTCAGGTAATTTTTCTTTGATAGAATCTCCTAAAACCTTGATATAATCTGGATGATTGTAAAAAGCTTTCAAGAAATTAATCTTAGTGTCTTTGTAACTTTTTTTCTGAATTTCAAGCACTTTATCCGCAACAGTTTCTGTAGAAGACATTGTGTATTGAGGGTATAAAGGAACAACCAAAATGTCGCGAACACCTTTGTCATAAAGCTCTTGTAAACCAGCTTCTATCGAAGGGTTTTTGTAACGCATTGCCAAAACAACTGGAATATCCATTTGTTTTTGTATCATATCTCTCAAAATTTTAGAGTAAACAATTAAAGGAGAACCTTCTTTTGTCCAAATTTTTCGGTAAGCTTCAGCAGATTTTTCGGGTCTTTTTGGTAAAATAAATAATTCAACAATAGTTTTACGAATAATCCAAGGAGAATCCAAAACTTTCTTATCCATTAAAAATTCGCGTAAATAAGTTCTTACGTCTTCAACATTGGTAGAATCGGGCGAACCTAAATTCACTAATAATATTCCTTTGCTCATAATTCTTTTTATCTAAAAAAATATTGCGTTCTTTGTAGTTGTAAAAGTACGGAGGATAATTTAATTTGTCCTTCGTAATATCATCATTATAATTTATATCATCATTTTATGTCAGATTTATTAAATCCTGATAAAGAATTTTATCCAGATGACGATCTAAATCACGAAAATACTGTTCGTCCGCAAAGTTTTGATGATTTTGCTGGACAAGCGCATATTCTAGAGAATTTAGAAGTTTTCGTAAAAGCGTCTAAACTTCGTGGCGAAGCATTAGATCACGTTTTGTTGCACGGACCTCCAGGTTTGGGAAAAACGACATTAGCAAATATTATTGCGAATGAATTAGGTGTAGGAATCAAAATTACATCTGGACCAGTTCTCGATAAACCGAGTGATTTAGCTGGTTTATTGACGAATTTGGAAGAAAATGATGTGCTTTTTATTGATGAAATCCATCGTATGTCTCCCGTTATCGAAGAATATTTGTATTCGGCAATGGAAGATTTTAAGATTGATATTATGATCGAATCTGGACCAAATGCACGTTCGGTTCAAATTGGTTTGAATCCTTTTACATTAATTGGTGCAACAACGCGTTCTGGTTTATTAACTGCGCCGCTTCGTGCTCGTTTTGGAATTAATTTCCGTTTCGAATATTATAATGTTGAATTATTAAGTACGATTGTTGAGCGATCTTCTCGTATTTTAGACACACCAATTGACGAAAGAGCGGCGATAGAAATTGCAGGTCGTAGTCGTGGAACTCCTCGTATAGCAAATGCTTTATTGAGAAGGACTCGAGATTTTGCACAAATTAAAGGAAATGGAAAAATTGATTTATCAATTGCTGAATTTTCTTTAAAAGCTCTAAAAGTTGATGATAATGGTTTAGATGAAATGGATAACAGAATTTTATCAACAATTATTGAAAAATTTAAAGGTGGACCAGTCGGAATTACAACTTTAGCAACAGCAGTTGGAGAAAATGGTGGAACATTAGAAGAAGTTTATGAACCGTATCTCATTCAAGAAGGTTATTTGATGCGTACTGCTCGTGGACGTGTGGCAACAGAAAAAGCTTTCAAACATATTGGTGTAAAATATCGTGGAGAAAATTCACCTCAAACCGATTTGTTTGATTTGTAATTTTGTTCTAAGTCATTCTGAGCTTGTCGAAGAATCTTAACGATTTTCTTACTCTAATAAATCGAAAATGGCTCACACGACATATTATTCTTGCGTTAGGAGGAATCTAAGATTCTTCATTTCACTCACGTTTCATTCAGAATGATAAAATTTAATCTCGTCGATATAATAATTATAAATTCATAATTACGAATTAACTAATGCTCCTTCAAACAGAAGAACATATCAAAATAAAATGGTCCCATCGAATCAAAGAAAAAGCTGAAGCATTGGGATTTATTTCGTGTGGTATTGCCAAAGCAGATTTTTTGGAAGAGGAAGCTCCACGTTTAGAGTCTTGGTTAAAGAATAATTATCATGGAGAAATGCAGTATATGGAAAATCATTTCGATATGCGACTGGATCCTCGAATTTTGGTCGAAGGAGCAAAATCTGTGATTTCGTTGGCGTATAATTATTACCAAGATTTAGATCGAAATCCTAATTCTTACAAAGTTGCGATGTATGCGCAAGGCGAAGATTATCATTTTGTCGTGAAGGAAAAAGTGCGCGAGTTGTTAGATTTTATTCAAGAAGAAATAGGGGAGGTGAGCGGAAGAGCTTTTACCGATTCAGCACCAATTCTGGAACATGCATGGGCGAAAAAAGCTGGAATTGGTTGGGTTGGAAAAAATTCGTTGACGTTATCTAAACAAAAAGGTTCGTTTTTCTTTTTATCCGAATTAATTATTGATTTGGATTTAGCTTATGATTCTCCAATTGAAACTGATCATTGTGGAAAATGTACGCGTTGTATTGATGCTTGCCCAACTGAGGCAATCTTACCCAATAAAACAGTGAACGGAAGTCAGTGTATTTCGTATTTTACAATTGAATTGAAAGATCAAATTCCGACCGAAATGAAAGGAAAATTTGATGATTGGATTTTTGGTTGTGATCTTTGCCAAGAAGTTTGTCCATGGAATCGTTTTTCGTTGCCAACGAAAGAAACTCGTTTTGTTGGTCATAAGAAAATTAATCAATTCTCGAAGAAAGATTGGGAAGAAATTACAGAGGATGTTTTTCGAGAAATTTTTAAGAAATCACCTGTAAAACGTACAAAATTTGATGGTTTGAAAAGAAATATCGATTTTGTAAAATCACTATAATTCGTGAAAATTTTTGGTTTAGATTTTGTTAGCTTTACTTCAAGAAAATCGAATCAAAAAATGAAAAAAAGTTTATTCATTCTTACTACTTTTTTAGGCTATTTTGTGCAAGCTCAATTTGGGATTGTGCAAGATAAAGATGGTTTTGCAAATGTGAGAGATGATAAAAATATTTCGTCTAAAATTGTTGCTAAAGTCAATTCAAATTCAATTTATCCAATTGATTCTGATGAAGAAAACTCGAAATGGTATTTAGTTGAATATCAGCCTGAAAAAGCTGGTTTTGTTTACTATGATCGAATCAAAAAGTTAGAAGATTTTGAAACTATTTCACCAACTTCAGTCAATGATTCTAAAATAGAATTTTCGGTTGCTGATTATATCATTCAGCTCGAAACGCAAGAATTTAATTCGAAAAAACATAAAATTTTCAAGGAAAGCGATTTTGTTTATGCGATTGATGAAAAAGATTTTTTTGGTTCGGATGGAATGATTCCTCAAACAGAATTCAAATCGTTTAAAATATCATTCAAAGGAAAAGAAATTATCATTCCAAAAGAATATTTTATCAATTTATATAATGCGAATTTATCAGCAACAAAACTTACTTACAATAAAGAGTTAAATCAATATTATTTGTTCGGGACATATAGCGATGGAGCTGGTGTTTATGATGCGCTTTGGGTTTTGGATAATGGAAAAATTGTAAAACATATTGCTCAAATTAATGCTTATGCTTAGTCGATTTTTTTCAATTTTAGGGTGCTTCTTGCTATTCACTTCGATAATGTTTGCTCAAAAAGTAACGACTTCCAAATTTGGAGATATTTCGTACGAAATGACGCAAAAACAAGTTGCAGCTTTAACACCAAATAAATTAGCTCTTTATGATGTAAATAATGCAGAAATGCCTGAACAGGACATTGAGTTGAATGGAATTAAATATCATATTTCGTACTATAAAAATTTAAAAACAAAACAATTTGAAGTCTATACGGTTTCGTCTGTCAGCTCTAAACTCTCGACTTTATCAGGAATAAAAATTGGAAGTTCGTTGGATGATTTATGGAAAGCATACAAAAAATATGATATTTCGGTGCAAGATATTTTTGAAGATGATGAGACAAAATCGGTTAGAGCTTTTTCAATAAATGATCTTGATAATGGATGTACATTAGATTTTTATTTAAAAAATAATAAAGTCGTAAAAATGGTTTTGTCGAATGAATCGGGATATTTAAACAATAATATTTATGAGGATTAAAATAACTTTATTAGGATTTTTCTTGCTTTCGGTTGTTGGATTTGGTCAGATTTCTACAACACGAATGAATGAACTGAAAATTGGTATGCGTCCGTTCGAAGTGTTGAAATTGTTAGGTGAAGAAATTGCTGCAATTGTTGATGAAGGAGAAACGAATGTCACCCTAAAAGGGATTGATTATACAATCGAAATAAGAAGTGGTTATTTGAGTAAAACAGAAAATGACACCTATTTAAGTTCTATTTCTACAACAAGTAAAAATATCAAAACTTTGTCTGGAATTGGAATTGGTAGTACGTTGGAGGATTTGTGGAAAGCTTATTCGTCAAAATATAATGTGTTGTTGGATAAATCGAATAATAATAACAGAGAATTTAGAATTGATGATAGAGAAAATGGTGTTATATTGACTTTTTCTTTGAAAAATGAAATTGTAACAACAATAAGATTGAGTTCTTATAACCCAGAAGAATGTACACTTTAAAATAATGATTAAAACCTAAATACATAAAAATGAAAAAAATATTTTTTATAGCTGCTTTTGTAGCTGGAACAGCTTTGCAAGCGCAAGTTTCTACAACTCGTATTAATGACGTAAAACTTGGAATGAAATTGTCTGAATTAGAAAAATTAACTGGACAAAAATTCAAAATAAAATTGAATGAATATGGTTATCCTGATGGTGATGTAACAATTGTCTCTAAAGGAGTAACATATAAAGTTGGATTGACAACAAATGGTGAGGAGACAGCAGGTTCTTCTACTTTAACTGTATATAGTGTAAAGTCTTCGGATTCTAGTCTTAAAACATTATCTGGAATTAAAATTGGCTCATCTTTGGATGAGTTAATTAATAAATATAAAAATCTGAATATTTCTATTTTCGATGGTTATGATGATAAAACGGATAAAAGAACAAAAGCTTTTCGTTATTTTAATGTTGAAGATTATGATAATGGATCGATTCTACAATTTTATTTAGTGAATGATAAAGTAGTTTCTTTCGATGTAATGTATAATGAAGGTTGTTAAAATGAATAAACAAAAAATTCCAACTCTTAGAGTTGGAATTTTTTGTTTAAAATTATTTTAATCACTTTTTTTGTGACGATGTTTCCATCTTTTAGGTGAATAGATAAAATATACATTCCAGCTGGATAATTTTTCAAATTAACTTCCGAACCTAATTCAATTCCAAGTAAACGACCGTTAAAATCATATAAATTCACATAATCAAAATTCTTAGCATTAATCTTTACTTTGTCTGTTGTTGGATTAGGAAAAACTTCTACAAGCGTTTGTTGATAATTGTAATCGTTCGCAGATAATTCAGTCCAAGTATTTTCGGCTTTATCTCCTCCCCAAATCAACGTTGCTAAATACGGATTATCAATAAATGGATTTCGACTTCCTTGTGTTTCGGCAATAATTTCGTTTCGGACTTTCTCAAATTCAGATACTTTATCCTATACATTCCATTTCAAAAACATATCTGGCATTCCATCATTATTGGTTGTTGTCGTATTGTTATACGCAACCAATTGTGGATCGGTTTCCATACCATAATGTACATACATATACATAATAATTCGCGCGACATCTCCCGTCCATTCATCACCAGGATAAAAACCTCCATTGATTAATTTGGCTTGTCCTGTCACATCTTGTGCCCATTTTTCGCGATAAGCATTGTTACGTCTAGTCGAATTTATTTGTCTATCAACTGCGCGTAAATTATGAGCATCTGTTCCAGTTCCAGGACGATCAGTATCAAGTTTAGGAACTGCTAAAGATTTTGGGAAAACATGTTCGCGTTCCCATTTTCCGATTGTACTTCCACTTGAAGAGTTGTTTTTGTTGTTTATATCACGCGTGCGCTGTTCTGCATAAACAGTAGAATTATCTGTGAAACCATAAATCAATAAAACGCGACCTTTTGAATCTAAATCCAAGTCAGATTTATCTAAAATATTCCAAACTCCAGGCGTATAGCTAACTGCATGATGTGTAGCATTGATTAAATCGTGTAATTCTTCCTTTATAGTTTTTCCATTTTGATTAAAATCAATCCCTTCATAATAGTCGGGTTGTTGCGCAAAAGCGGCAAAAGGAAATAAAAGAAGCAAAAATTTTTGCATAACTATTTATAAATATTTAACAAAAGTAAGTATTTATAAGTAGTTAATAAATGATATTAAGATTAACAATTCTTAAAGTTTTTACTGAAATTGTTTAATGTATTGTTTAGGAGTTAAGCCATATTTCTTCTTAAATGCTGATATAAAATGAGATGGGTTTTCGTAACCAATTTCAAACGAAATATCTTTTACCATTTGTTGATTTTCTTCTAATTTATGCAATGCATATTCCAGTTTTTTATCCAACAAATAACCATAAACAGTTGTTCCGTATAGTTCCTTGAAACCTTCTTTCAGATGATATTCCGAGATCGAAAATTTTTCGCAAAGTTGTTTGATTGTTGGCGGATTTTTAAAATCAGCTAATAAATAATCTTTGATTTCTTTGATTCGTTTTCCTTCATTTTCATCATTTAAGAAAGGACAATGTTCGGTTTGACTTTCAATTTCAGAAAAATAAAGGGTGAATAATTCGTACATTTTTCCAATCAAAAATAAATTTTGAAATTGCGGAGAAAGTTTCATTTGTTCAATTTGATTCAAAACTAATTTTATTGAAGGTCCAATTTCTCGTTCAATATAAAATTTTTCTTGCGTCATACTCGAAATCAAATTATTCTGAATTTGATATTCTGCAAACAATTGATGTAATTTCTGAATAGACAAAACCACAATATAAACCTTGCTTTCGGCATTTATATTCAACGATAATGGAATGTCCAATGTCGGATAATAGAACAAAAAGCTTTTTCCTTCGTTCAAATTGATTTTATAAATACCATTATTAAAATTAAATGTCAACGAACCTTTTGTACAAAAATAGAATTGTATATAACGCTTGTCAATTCCTTTCAGAATCGTGTCTGTAGAAGCTGTAAAGTTGTCTATTTGAGCGATAAATACGTCTGTTGACAATTTATACTCGTTAATTTTACTTTTATGGGTATTTTTTAATTCCATTTTGAATAATGAGGTTTGTCATATAAAAAACGTGATAATTGTCAACTTCGCTCTTTATAATGGTTTACATACAAATATAAACCTTTAATTTATAATTATTCTAAAAAAGCAAACTTTAATTTTTAGCGTTATTTTTTCTTTTTAAAGTTATTTTTCGAAGACTTTTGAAACTACTTTTGTATCAGTATTTGAAGAAATGGCAATTAGAGGTAATAAAACGGAAGAAAATTTTTACGTAATCGGAATCAGTTATGAAAAAGCTGACGCCATTACACGTGGTAAATTTACATTTTTCCCGGAACAAGTTGAAACGTTTACGCAAGATTCTAAAACGAATGGATTAGAAAACTTTTTTATTGTATCAACTTGTAATCGTACTGAATTTTATGGTTTTGCAGAAAACGAAGATCAAATCGTTGAGCAATATTGTAAATACACAGAAGGTAATGCAGATGAATTCCGTCAATTTATGATGGTAAAAGAAGGAGAAGAAGCGATTACACATTTATTCCGTGTTTCGTCGGGATTAGAAAGTCAGATTTTAGGTGATTTTGATATCATCGGACAAATCAAAATTTGGTTTTCTCGTTTCAAAAAACAAGGTGCATCAAATGCTTTTTTAGAGCGTTTGGTAAATACTGCGATTCAAATTAGTAAAAAAGTGAAGAACGAAACTTTCTTAAGTAACGGTTCTGCTTCGGTTGCATATTCAGCGGTTAATTTTATTCAAGCAACGCAAGGAAACTTAGTTGACAAAAATATTTTGTTGTACGGAATTGGTAAAATTGGTCGTAATACGTGTGCTAATTTGGTCAAACATTATCCAAATACAAACATTACGCTAATCAATCGTACAAAAGAAAAGGCAGAAATTCTTGGACTGAAATACGATATTACCGTAAAAGATCACAGCGAATTAAAAGAAGAATTACAAAAAACAGATATTCTAATTGTTGCAACGGGAGCAAGTAATTACACGATTACAGAAGAAATGATTCCGTTCGATAAGGAAATGACGATTATTGATATGTCAGTTCCAGAAAATGTAATTCATACATTGGCTGCTCGCGAATCTATTCAATTGGTAAATGTAGATGGATTATCTAAAATGGTAGACGATACAATTGCGCAACGTCGCAATGCAATTCCAGAAGCATTGGCAATTATAGAGGAGCATTCTACAGAGTTTTACGAATGGTTAGAAACCAGAGAATTGGTTCCAGCTATTCAATCTTTCAAAGATAGATTAGACTTTTTTCAGAGTTTTGCTTTAAATAACTTGAAAAAAGACAATGTAAATATCGACGAAAATGAAACGATTTTAACTGAAAAAGTAATTCAGAAAATTACAAATCAGTTTGCTTCTTATTTGATCGAAAATAAAGAAAACGCAGACGAAACAATTCAGTTAATCGAAAAAATGTTTCATTTAAAACAAGCTTAATACAATCATGAAAACAATAAAAATTGGTACACGTCAAAGTCCGTTAGCGCTTTGGCAAGCCAATAAAGTTGCTTCTATTCTTGAGGCAAAAGGTCATCCAACAGAAATCGTTCCGATTACTTCTGAAGGCGATGCAAATCTAAAACAACCCATTTATTCATTAGGTTTAACAGGTGTTTTTACGCGTTCATTGGACATTGCTTTGTTGAATGATCAAGTAGATATTGCGGTTCATTCGTTGAAAGATGTGCCAACTGTTTTACCAGAAAAATTAGAGTTGATTGCATATCCAGAACGCGCAAGTTCTGCGGATATTTTGGTGTACAAATCGGAAGATATTTTCGAGAAAAAACATCGTGTTATCGCTACTGGATCTTTGCGTCGTAAAGCATTTTGGAATCATAAATATCCAAATGATACGATTGTAGATTTACGTGGAAATGTGCAATTACGTCTGAAAAAGTTGCAAGATAATGCAGATTGGGACGGAGCTGTTTTTGCTTTTGCAGGTTTGGATCGTTCAGAAATTTTAGATGAATTGGCAGAAAAAGGTCTTCATTATAAAGTGATTGATTGGATGATTGCTGCACCATCACAAGGAATTTTAGGAATTGTAGCCAAAGAAGGTTTGGATTTGAGTGATATTAATAATCCTCAATGTGAACTTTTTGCAACGGTAGAACGTCAATTTTTGAATGTTTTAGAAGGTGGTTGTACAGCGCCAATTGGAGCATTAGTTGAGAAAATTGATGAAGAAAATTACTCCTTCAAAGGAGCAATTTTAACCATTGATGGACAAGAAATGATTTCAATCGAAAGACAATTCAAAGCAGATGAATATTTGACGAAAGGTCGCGAATTTGCTGAAGAATGTATTGCACAAGGTGCAGCAAAAATGATTGAACAAATAAAAAAAGAAATCGGAACGAAATAGTGCGAACGAAGGTTTTATTCACGAAGTTAATTTCTTCTGAATTGCTTGAAAAAGAATTTGGAACTGATGTTGAGGTGGTTTGTAAACCAACTTTACAAATCGATTTGACTTCGAAAAATGAAATTTATGCACAGATTGATGAATCCGTTCATCAGTTTATCGTGACGAGTCAAAATACTGTAAATGCCATTCAAGATTTGGAATTGAATGGTCATTTTTTTGTTGTTGGAAAAAAAACGGCAGAAAAACTAAAAGCGCAAAACAGAGATGTTGTGTTGGTTGAAGATTATGCAGAAGATTTAGCTTCGAAATTAATTTCAGGAAATTATTCTCCGAAATGGAATTTCTTATGTGGTTCTTCCCGTCGAGATTTGTTGGTGAATGAATTATCAAAAGCAAATCACGAAGTCAATCAAATTATAACATATCAATCAGGGCAAATTGTTTATCAATTAAATGAAACATTTGATGTGTATGCTTTTTTTAGTCCGTTGTCATTCAAAGCGTTTCATCAACAAAATGAAATTTCAGAAAGTTCGCGTATTTTTACAATCGGAAATACAACAACTTCTGCGATAGAAGAAGTTTATCCAAATCATGAAATTATAACTGCGCAAACACCATTGGTGGAAGTAGTTATTGAAAATATAAAAAAATACATCAATGATAAAAAATGATTTGCTTTTAAAAGCATTGAGAGGTGAGGATGTAGAGCGTCCGCCAGTGTGGATGATGCGTCAAGCAGGACGTTATTTACCAGAGTTTATCGAATTGAGAGATAAATATGATTTCTTTACACGTTGTCAAACGCCAGAGTTAGCGGCTGAAATTACAGTTCAACCAATTCGTCGTTTTCCGTTAGATGCAGCAATTATCTTTTCAGATATTTTGGTTGTGCCACAAGCAATGGGAATGAATTTCGAGATGAAACCTGGTGTTGGTCCTTGGTTAGAGAATCCTATTCGTACAGCTCAAGATGTAGAAAAAGTTTATATTCCTGATGTTGAAGAAGAGTTAGGATACGTTTATGCAGCGATGGATATTACAAAGAAAGAGTTGGACAATAAAATTCCGTTGATTGGTTTTGCAGGTTCGCCTTGGACATTGTTGTGTTATGCAGTGGAAGGTCGTGGTTCTAAATCTTTTGATCAAGCGAAAGGTTTTTGTTTCCAAAATCCAGTTGCAGCACACCAATTATTAGAAAAAATTACACAAACAACGATTCAATATTTGTTGAAAAAAGTGGAACATGGTGCAAATGTGATTCAGATTTTTGATTCTTGGGGTGGAATGTTATCGCCAAAAGATTATGATGAATTTTCTTGGAAATACATCGAGCAAATTGTAAACGAAGTTTCTAAAGTAGTTCCTGTAACTGTTTTTGCAAAAGGTTGTTGGTTTGCTTTAGAGAAAATGGCAGATTCTAAAGCATCTGCTTTGGGTGTTGATTGGACGATTACGCCACAATTAGCGCGTGAGTTTACAGGTTTCAAAAAGACGTTACAAGGTAACTTTGATCCTTCTCGTTTGTTATCGCCACCAGAAACTATTCAGCAAATGGTAAAAGAAATGATTGACGATTTTGGTCCGTATAAATATATTGCCAATTTAGGTCACGGAATTTTACCAAATATTCCAGTTGAAAATGCACAAGCTTTTATAGAAGCTGTTGTAGATTATAAAAGAGATTAAGAAACTCTATATAACAAGAAAACCTTCCGAATGGAAGGTTTTTTTATTTTATGGTCTTTTTTGCTTCGGTCCAATAATTGATTTGATTAAAAATAAATAATGAAATAGTAATCATATCAGATACAATTTCTACTTTTTCTTGATGTGAATAATTTTCGAAATTACCTATCTCTACACGAAATTTTACATTTTCAATATTAGGAAAGGTTTTTATTCTTTCTAAATGTTCGTTACTAAAATGAATAAAGCCACAGTATTTTTTGTATAAAATTTTTATTTCTGGAAATTTTTTTGAAATTTGTTCAACTAAATAAGCATCATTGAAATTCTTTTTTAAAATGCTATCGCGGAATTTTCTGATTTCTTTTCCGTCTAATATATAATCAATATAACTATCGTCTTTAGCAACTAGGATAGAATTATATCTAATTAGATTATCCATTTGTATTCTAATTAGATGAGTTGCAGAGTAAAAATTATTTTCTTGAAATAATAATCTAAAACCTTCATTAATTGACATAGCTCTATTTAAAATACTAAGAGCAATAAAATCAACTTTCATAGCTTTATATTTAAAAATTTCTTTAGCCAAATTTTTATAATCTTCAGTTAATAAATATAATTTATCAACTAGATCATTTAATTCTTCTTTATTAATTTCAATATCCATGAATCAAATATACAAACAAATTACCTTTATTGATTTAGATGATAATCTCCATTTTAACAGAAAATTAAAAGAAATCAATTTTATATTCGATAGTTTTAGTATATTTTAGTAGAAATATTAATATCATAAGTAAACTACATAAAAGAATAAGATGAAAAAGGGTATATTTTTGATGTCAGTTTTGGGTGTTCTTTTCTTTGTTCAGTCATGCGAAACGAAGAAAGAAAATGCTGACTCAACAACTAAAGAAGTTGTAAAACAAGATACAGTGCAAGCTGTTGCAGAGCCTGTTGGAAATCCTACAGATGTTAAAGCTGACCCAGGAACTTTCCAAATTAAACCTTTGAAATATGGTTACGATGAATTGAACGAATACATTGATGCAAAAACAATGGAAGTTCATTTCTCTAAACATTATTTAGGATACATCAACAAATTGAATACAGCGCTAAAAGAAGCAAATATCAAATCGAATGATATTGTAGATATTTTGAAAAAAATGGATATGAATAATGCTGCTTTACGCAACAATGCTGGTGGATATTACAATCACATGCTATATTTTGATATTATGTCTCCAACGCCACAGAAAGCCCCTACAGGAGATCTTAAAGCGAAGATTGAAGCAACATTTGGTTCTACAGAAGAATTAATCAAACAATTGGACGAAGCGGGTTCTAAACGTTTTGGTTCTGGTTGGGCTTGGTTGGTTGTGAAAGCGGACGGAAGTTTGGCGGTTACAAGTACAGCAAATCAAGATAATCCATTGATGCCAGGAGCAGAGATCGCAGGAACGCCAATTTTAGGAATTGATGTTTGGGAACATGCTTACTATTTAAAATACCAAAACAAACGCGATGATTATTTGAAAGCGTTTAACAATGTTTTGGATTGGAAACAAGTTGAAGAAAATTATAAGAAAGCAAAATAGTCTTTCTAATTACAAACAAAAAAGCTTCTCAAATTTTGAGAAGCTTTTTTGTTTTATATATGAATAATCTTAATTCTTAATCAAGGATTGTGTTTCTGTTGTTCCATCTTCATTAAAAACGCGAACAATGTATTTTCCTTTTTTCAAACTTTGTACGTTAAAGTTTGCTTTTTGGCTTCCGTCTAATTTTTTATTCATCACTTCATTTCCAATAATCGAATATATCGACACCGAACTTGCCTTTGATGGATTGTCAAATTTTATTGTAAATGTAGAACTCGCAGGATTTGGATAAATACTAACAGAGCCTTTATCCTGATCAAATCTCGACTGAGCTGAAGCAGATGTTATGGTGAATAAAAATATAGTTATAAATAGTATAAAGTGTTTCATATGCTTGTAATCCTAACAAATATAAAAATAAATAATTATAAAACAAACATTTCAAAATATATACCAAACAAAAAAGTGATGCTAAAATTTAGCATCACTTTAAGATATATAATAAAAATTATAAACTTATTATAAGCTTATTATAAGCTGTAACGGATAAATCCAGTTACTTTCAAGTCAGCGTTAACAGCTTTAACGATATCTTGAACAGAAGTTTTTCCGTCTTTGATTGACGCTTGGTGAACTAATGTATTCTCTTTGAAGAATTTTTGTAATTTACCTTGAGCGATGTTTTCAATCATGTTTTCTGGTTTACCTTCTGCAACTAAAGTTTCTCTAGCGATAGATAATTCAGTGTCAATTACAGATTGAGCAACAGAAGTTTCATCTAATGCTACTGGGTTCATAGCAGCAACTTGCATAGCAACGTCACGAGCTACTTCAGAAGCACCTTCTACGTTAGCAGATAAAGAAACTACAGCACCAATTTTGTTACCAGCGTGGATGTAAGAATTAACGATAGCACCTTCGATAGCTTGGAAAGTACCAATTTCGATTTTTTCTCCAATAACACCTGTTTGCTCAGTTAATTTTTCACCAACTGTAATTCCTGCGAATGGTAAAGCTAATAATTCTTCTTTAGAGTTAACTGTCAAAGCTAAATCAGCGATTTCGTTAGCCATAGCAACGAAAGCTTCATTTTTAGCAACGAAGTCAGTCTCACAGTTCAAAGCGATAACGATACCTTTAGTTTGGTCAGCGTTAACTTTAGCGATAACTGCACCTTCTGTAGAATCACGGTCAGCTCTTTTAGCAGCTACTTTTTGTCCTTGTTTACGTAAAACTTCTACAGCTTTATCGAAATCTCCACCAGCTTCTTCTAAAGCTTTTTTAGAATCCATCATTCCCGCACCAGTTGCGTTTCTTAATTTACTTACCTCAGCGGCTGTTGCTTTGTAGCTCATAGTAATATTTTTATTTTGTTTCTTAATATTTTAAATAAAAGTAGCTCGTACACCACAAAGTGGTGTAGGAGCTACAAGGTATATTATATCGATGAATTGATCATCAAGTTAATGTTAAGCTTCTTTTGTTTCAGCTCCTTCTTCTTTACCTTCTTTTGCTTTTTCTTTTTCTGCTTTACGTGTAGATAAACCAGCTTTGATAGAATCAGCTACTGTAGATAAGATGATATCGATAGATTTAGAAGCATCATCATTTGCAGGGATTGGGAAATCTACTTGACGAGGGTCAGTATTTGTATC
>NZ_DKSQ01000060.1:10842-29445 GCF_002472765.1 Empedobacter sp. UBA7252 | reverse complement strand
GGGTCAGTATTTGTATCAACCATTGCAAAGATTGGAATACCCAATTTTTGAGCTTCTGCTACAGCTATGTGCTCACGTACGATATCTACAATAAATACTGCAGATGGTAAACGTGTCATATCAGCGATAGAACCTAAGTTTTTCTCTAAAGATGCTCTTTGACGATCAACTTGTAATCTTTCTTTTTTAGATAGTGTTTCAAACGTACCGTCTTTTTTCATACGATCGATTGAATTCATTTTTTTAACTGCTTTACGGATAGTAACAAAGTTAGTTAACATCCCACCAGGCCAACGTTCTGTAATATAAGGCATGTTGATTTCTTCAGCATGCTTAGCTACAACATCTTTTGCTTGTTTTTTAGTTGCAACAAAAAGAACTTTACGTCCAGATGCAGCAATTTTTCCTAAAGCTTCAGATGCTTCATCTAATTTCACTGCAGTTTTGTGAAGATCGATGATGTGGATTCCGTTTTTCTCCATAAAAATATAAGGAGCCATAGCCGGATTCCATTTTCTTGTTAAGTGACCAAAGTGCACACCAGCACCTAATAAGTCCTTTACATTTACTTTTGCCATTTTCTTTTTTTTAGTTTACGTTCCGTTATCTCAACAAGCAACAAACAAGTGGTCGAAGAATTCTAGCCTTATTTGTTTAGATGCTAAACCAACGGAAAATGGATTTTTTAATGAATTGAATAAATTAACGTTTAGAGAATTGGAATTTCTTACGCGCTTTCTTTTGACCGAATTTTTTACGTTCAACCATACGTGGGTCACGTGTTAATAACCCTTCTGGTTTTAATTGTAAACGAAAATCTGCGTCAACTTCACATAAAGCTCTAGAAATAGCTAAACGAATTGCTTCAGCTTGACCAGTGATTCCACCACCAAATACTTTGATATCTACATTGTATTTCTCTTTTGTACCAGTGATTAAAAATGGTTGTTCTACTTTGTATTGTAATACTGCTGTAGGGAAGTAGATTGCTAACTCGCGCCCGTTAATGAAGATTTCTCCATTACCTTCTTGTAAGTATACACGAGCAACAGATGTTTTTCTACGTCCGATTTTATGAACTATTGCCATGGAATTAGATTATAAATATTCGTTAATATCGATTTGTTTTGGTTGTTGAGCTTCGTGATTGTGCTCAGTACCAACAAATACATGTAAATTAGTCAATAATTTACTACCTAATTTATTTTTAGGTAACATTCCTTTTACTGACTTTTCGATTAAGCGTACAGGATCTTTTGCAAAAACTTCTTTCGCAGTTAATGATCTTTGTCCACCTGGGTAACCTGTGTGACGGATGTATAATTTGTCATCCCATTTGTTACCTGTTAATTGAATTTTGTCAGCGTTTAAAACAATTACATAATCTCCACAATCTGCATGAGGAGTGAAGTTTGTTTTGTGCTTACCTCTGATAAGCTTCGCAACACCTGACGCTAAACGACCTAATGATAAGTCAGAAGCGTCCACAACTACCCATTCTTTCTGAGCAGTTTCTTTGTTGGCTGATGAAGTTTTGTAACTTAACGTGTCCACTATCTTGATTTTTAATATTTTATAAATTACCGACAATCCGATCGGGGTGCAAATGTACAAAATGATTCTGTTTTCCCAAAAGATTTTAGGAATTATTCGTCATTTTGATGGATTTGTACCATTTAGATGGTTGTCAAAACGTTTGCAAAATTACGTTAATTAATTGAATATCCAATATTTTTTTCGAATTAGACGTTCTATTTAATCGATTGATTGTATGAAAAAGAATTCGTTTTATTGTTTAATCAATTAAGTATGACGCTAAACAAAATTTAAAAACCGTGCAATTCAAAATTTAAATTGCACGGTTTTTTTTATTGTAAGATATCTTATTTTAACCTCTTGAGAAAGGTAAAATAGTTTGAGTTGTAGAACCTAAACCTTCAATTCCATATTCGATAACATCTCCTGGTTTTAGCCAAACTTGAGGTGTTTTTCCCATTCCTGATCCTGCAGGTGAACCTGTAGAAATAATATCTCCAGGTAAGAAAGACATAAATTGAGATAGGTAAGAAATTAATTTAGGAATACGGTAAATAAAATCACTTGTATTACCATCTTGCATTAATTCTCCGTTTAATTTTAACCAAACACGTAAATTATTTACATCCTCGATTTCGTCTTTTGTTGCAATAAAAGGTCCAACAGGTGCAAATGTATCACATCCTTTTCCTTTGTCCCAAGTTCCTCCACGTTCTGTTTGGAAAGCACGCTCAGAAATATCATTAATTAAGGCATAACCATATACGTGATTCATTGCCTCTTCTTCCGTTACATTATTTGCTTTTTCACCAATAATAATACAAAGTTCTGTTTCCCAGTCCATTTTTGTAGAACCATTTGGTTGCATAATTCCGTCTTCTGGTCCGTTAAACGATTGATTAGCTTTGATAAACATAATCGGTTCTGCTTGTTGTTGTAAACCTGTTTCTTTTACGTGATCATCAAAGTTAAGACCTACACAAACAATTTTTCCTGGGCGAGTTAAAGGTGTACCAATACGTACATCATCTTCAACTAATGGCAAGCTGTTAATGTTAAGCTCGATATATTTTTGTAAAGTTTCTTGTTTTTCTGTATTTCCAAAAAAATCATCATCATAAATAATTCCTGATGCTGAAACATCGAATTTTTTCTCATCGATGATTACACCTGATTTCTCCTGACCTTTTGGTCCGAATCTAAAAATTTTCATCTTCTTTATATTTTTTCCGCCACAAATATACGACGTATTGTTTTTTGATTAAATAAATAAAAAAAGACATCTGTCATTAACAGATGTCTTATAAAGATAAAAAATAATTATATTTATTTAAAATTATTTAGCAATTCCTCTCGAAATTACAATTTTTTGAATTTCTGATGTTCCTTCGTAAATCTGAGTAATTTTTGCATCGCGCATCATACGTTCTACATGATACTCGCGAACATAACCATTTCCTCCATGAATTTGAACGGCTTCCGAAGCAACTTCGTTCGCTGTTTTAGAAGCAAATAGTTTTGCCATTGCACCAGAAATAGAAATATCTTTTCCTTCGTCTTTCTCAACCGCAGCTTTAAAACATAACATACGAGCAGCTGTAATATTAGTTGCCATATCTGCTAATTTGAATGCAACAGCTTGGTGATTGATGATTTCTGTTTTGAATGCTTTACGAATTTTTGCATAATCTAACGCTAATTCATAAGCACCTTGTGCAATTCCTAAAGCTTGAGAAGCGATACCAATACGTCCTCCGTTTAAGACATTCATTGCGAAAGCAAATCCAAATCCGTCTTCACCAATACGGTTTTCTTTTGGCACTTTAACATCATTAAAGAATAATGAATGTGTGTCAGAACCACGGATTCCCATTTTTTGTTCTTTTGGTCCAATTTCGAAGCCTGCCCATCCTTTTTCTACGATGAAAGCATTGATTCCTTTGTGACCTTTTTCTGGATCAGTTTGAGCGATTACTAAATAAGTAGAAGCTGTTCCACCATTCGTAATCCAGTTTTTTGTACCATTTAATAAATAGTGATCTCCCATATCTACCGCAGTAGTTTTTTGAGAAGTTGCATCAGAACCAGCGTCTGGCTCAGATAAACAAAATGCTCCAATCACTTGACCAGAAGCTAATGGTACTAAATATTTTTGTTTTTGATCTTCGTTACAATATTTTTCCATACCAGCACAAACCAAAGAGTTGTTAACTGACATGACAACAGCAGCAGAAGCATCAACTTTAGCTATTTCTTCCATTGCAATGACATAAGAAACACTATCTAAACCAGATCCTCCGTATTTTGGGTCAACCATCATACCTAAGAATCCAAGTTCTCCCATTTTTTTTACTGCATCAGTTGGGAAAGTAGATGTTTCGTCGCGTTCGATAACTCCTGGTAATAATTCGGCTTTAGCGAAATCACGAGCAGCTTCTTGAATCATTAATTGTTCTTCCGATAATTGAAAATTCATGTGATTATATTATTTATGGTTTTTATTATTTTATGATTATGACTTTAAATTTTTATTCAAATTTTAGAGAAAAAACAAATGCTCTGGTTGATAATGAATTTAAACTTCCTGTCCAATATGGTACTGTTATTTGACTTCCAGGATTTCTAGGGTCATCTATAGTAGAATTATCAGGAACAATTTCATTATTAAAGAAGAACATACCTTTTAGAGCTGGTGTAAGTTTAAATCGTTTGAAATAAATTTCAACTCCAATTTCTGCTTGCCAGTTAAAGTTATTCGTTGTTGTTCTGAAAACTCCAGTAGCGTTATCGTCTTCTTTATTTTCGTTCGATTGTAAATTCATTAGATAACCCAAACCTCCTTGAATATATGGACGTGTATTGAACCAACGATCTCCGTGAAAGTTAAGTAACAATGGGATTTCGATATAAGTAGATTTTACTTCACGCATCACTTTAGATGGATCATCAATAGTTTCACCAGTTACTGGATCTAAATAGTTATTGAAATGTAAAATACGTTGCGCAAAATGCAATCCTGGTTCTGATTTTAAATCAATATAATCATTTACTCGCATTTTTGCGATTAATCCAACAGAGAAACCAGCTTTACTTTCTTGATCTAAATAAACTAAACCGTGTTCATTTACTCCATCATCTTCTGGAATTTGAGGAGTTCCTGGCAATGGATTTGTTTGTGCTTTTGGAACAATCTTGTAACTCATCATATTAGTTCCCAAGAAATATCCAAAACTAAATTTTTTCTGATCAGTTTCAGTTCTGTTTTCGCTTCTGTCATTATTAGGGCGAAACTGCGCATTTGCAATGCTAGCAACAGTTAACGATAATGCGATGATTAGATTTTTTCTCATAGACTTTCAACGAATAACAAGCAAATTTATTTTATACTCTTATAAATGCTTGCAATACCAAAAGTAAGTTTTTTATCAATAGGTTGTGTAAATTTTACACTTTTCAGAATGTTTTTCATTTCTTCTCCATGTGGAAAAGCACGAACTGAATCTGGTAAATAGGTATAAGCACTTTGATCTTTCGAAACCATTTTACCAATTGCAGGTAAAATATTTTTAGAATAAAATGTGTACAACTGTTTCATTGGAAAAGCTGTAGGATAAGAAAATTCTAAAATAACGAAAGTTCCTCCAGGTCTTAAAACACGATTAATTTCTGCTAAACCTTTCTCTAGGTTTTCAAAATTACGAACACCAAAAGATACGGTTACACAGTCAAAAGTGTTATCAGGAAAAGGTAAATTTTCCGAATCACCTTGTACCATTTCGATACGATTTTCTAATCCAGCTTCTTTTACTTTTTTGCGACCAACTTCCAACATTCCGTTAGATAAGTCTAATCCAGTAATTTTTGCATCGGTATTTTTACCCATCATAATTGCCAAATCTCCTGTTCCAGTCGCGATATCTAAAATCGTTTTTGGTTGAGAAGCTTTTACCATTTTGATAACATCTTTTCGCCATTGAATGTCGATTCCCATTGATAAAACACGGTTTAATAAATCGTATTTTGGCGAAATATTATCGAACATTTGCTCGACTTGTTTCTTTTTATTTAGATCTGATGCTTCGTAAGGAGTTACTGCATCGTGTTGATGATTTGCCATTTTGTAAAGTTATAAAATCTAAATCTTATTCGTAATTCTCGAAATAAAATTGTTTAAAATCTTCTTTGTTAAATATTTTCGATAAATCAGTTGCTTTCTCGCTTCCACTACTTTTTATGAACATTTTAGGATAATCTTGATCGATGTTATAGTAAAAGTTTTCGATGTATAATTGAGAAGATTTTTCGATAATTCCGTGATAAATCTTGTTATCTATTGCAATATTGTTTGATAAAAAGATAGAATCTTTATTTTTTCTAACACCATAAGGTCGTGTAAATGTATAATATTCTTGATGCGTTGGATTTATAAAACCATTTGCTCTCGTAATATCTACAACTGTATCTACATTTTTGTTATTAAAACTATAAACGATATGCGCTTTTCCTTTTTTCAAGTCTACTCTTGCATTTTGTTGCGGTGCAATTGTAAAATCTTTATCGTTAATTTTGATTGTCAAGGTTTTGTTTGATGGATTGTCAATCACATACCCATCTTTTTTGCTCAAAAAAGTGTTATAAACAACAACGATCAAAGCAGCTAATCCACAGACGATTAAAAGACCAATTAATGAAGGATTTTTTTTCATGCTGCTAAATTAATTATACTTTATTAATTTCGGCATGAGTTATTACATATTTTTCATGACTATTTTAATGAAATGTGTAACTTTGTCGCTATTATTTTTTTATTAAAATTGAACAATATTAATATGATAAACTCTGTAATTACAGGTTCTGGACACTATTTACCAAATAGAATTGTTACGAACGAAGATTTTGTTAACCACGAATTTTATGACGAAAGTGGAAATCGTTTGGATAAAACTGGTGAAGAAATTACGCGTAAATTTGAGGAAATTACAGAAATCAGAGAAAGAAGATATGTAGAAGATGATTTATTAAATTCTGATATCGCAACTTTTGCTGCTAAAAAAGCAATTGAAGAATCTGGCGTTAATCCAGAAGAATTAGATTATATAATCGTTGGGCACAATTTTGGAGATATTGATCCTGTTGGTCATCAAATTGATATTATGCCGTCAATTTCGGCAAAAGTAAAACACAATTTAGGAATCAAAAACCTAAAATGTAAACCTTATGATATGACATTTGGTTGTCCAGGTTGGATAGAATCATTGATTTTAGGACATCAATTTATTCAAGCAAATATTGCAAAGAAAGTTTTGGTAATCGGTTCTGATACGTTATCTCGTGCTGTAGATCCGCATGATCGTTCTGCGATGATTTTTGCAGATGGAGCAGGAGCAGTTGTTTTGGAAGCGAAAGAAGCTGATTATAAATATGGAATCATCAATCACGAAACGTTAAGTTATACAGGTGATGAATTGGCTTACTTGACAAATGGACGTTCTGCAAATCCAGATTATAAAGGTTCAATCAAAACAATTAATATGAAAGGTCGTAAAGTTTACGAATTCGTATTAAAAAATGTTCCACCAGCAATTAAAGAATTGTTAGATGAAACAAATTTATCAATTACCGATATTGATAAAATTTTATTGCACCAAGCAAATGCAAAAATGGATCATGCAATGATAGAGCGTTTATACAAATTATATGGTGTAGCTGTACCAGAAAAAATTGATCCAATGACGGTTCAATTCTTAGGAAATACATCTGTAGCAACGGTTCCTACAATGTTTGATTTAATAAAAAAAGGAGAATTAGCTCCTCATCAATTTCACGCAAATGATATAATTATTTTAGCTTCTGTTGGAGCTGCAATGAATGTTAATGCAGTGATTTATCAATTCGAAAAATAAAAACAAAAAACACATATACTATTGTGAATACATTCGGAAGACTATTTAAAATTTCAACTTTTGGCGAAAGTCATGGTGTAGCGATTGGAGGTGTAATTGATGGCGTTCCAAGTGGAATCGAATTAGATTTTGATTGGATACAAGCGCAATTAGATCGTCGTAAACCAGGACAATCTGCAATTGTGACACAACGAAAAGAACCAGATACAGTACAATTTCTTTCAGGTATTTTTGAAGGAAAAACAACAGGTGCTTCTATCGGGTTTATTATTCCGAATGATAATCAAAAATCTCACGATTACGATCATATAAAAGACGTTTTTCGTCCTTCTCATGCCGATTTTACATACGAAACCAAATATGGTGTTCGCGATCATAGAGGTGGAGGAAGAACTTCTGCGCGAGAAACGGCTAATTGGGTTGTTGGTGGTGCTGTTGCAAAACATGTGATTCCAAATATCAATATTACAGCTTATGTAAGCGGAGTAGGTGAGTTGAAGTTGGATAATGATTATTCTACATTAGATTTTTCTAAAATTGAAGAAACGGCAGTTCGTTGTCCAGATCTAGAAATGGCAGAAAAAATGATTAATCGTATCAAAGAAATTCGCAAAGAAGGTGATACAATTGGAGGTGAAGTAACTTGTGTTATTCAAAATGTGCCAGTTGGTTTAGGTGAACCAATTTTTGATAAATTGCATGCACGTTTAGGACAGGCGATGATGTCGATAAATGCCGTAAAAGGTTTTGAATACGGCGAAGGTTTTGCTTCTACATCGATGAAAGGTTCAGAAATGAATGATCAATTCAACCAAGATGGAACAACAAGAACCAATTATTCTGGAGGAATACAAGGTGGAGTTTCAAATGGAATGGATATTTATTTTAAAGTTGCTTTCAAGCCAGTTGCGACATTAATGCAAGAACAAACAACGTTGAATGCAGATGGCAAAATGGTAGAAATGCATGGAAAAGGTCGTCACGATCCTTGTGTTGTTCCAAGAGCCGTTCCTATTGTAGAAAGTTTAGCTGCGATGGTTTTGGCTGATATGTTGCTGATACAACGAACAAGAAATATATAAACAAAAAACTCCAACCTTTAAAGTTGGAGTTTTTTGTTATTGTCATTCTGAATGCAGTGTTAACGAAATGAAGAATCTGAGATTTTTCGACAAGCTCGAAAAGACAAGTATTTTTTGTTCTTAATAATTCTTAACCAAAATCCTTCATTTCTTTTCGATAAGTTTCTCCAATTGGTAAAATTTTCTGATTGAGATAAACAGAATTTCCATCAATAGAAGTTAAAAAATCAAGATTGATGATATACGAACGATGAATTCTTTTGAAATGATTTGGTAATTTTTCTTCGAAAGATTTCATAGTTTCTAAGACTAATATTTTTTCAGTTTTGGTATGAATTCGAATATAATCTTTCAAACCTTCAATGTAAATTAAATCTGAAAAATTAATTTTTACTTGCTTTCCATCTGCTTTTACAAACAAATAAGTCGACTGATTTTTAGTTGATGTCGTTTGAAAAAAATCAACATATTTTTTTATAGAGGCATCAAAACGTTCTTTCGTAATAGGTTTCAATAAATAATCAACCACATGAAAATTAAAACTTTCTAAAGCATAATCTTGATAAGCTGTTGTGACAATGAATTTCTGAGAATGATCAAGGATTTTCATCAACTGAATTCCAGTCAATTCGGGCATTTGAATATCTGTGAAAATAAGATCAACTTTATTATTTTTGAGAAAATCAATTGCTTCAAAAACTTCAGTTGTTGCAAGTGAAACAATTAAATTTTCATTTTCAGAAGCATGTTTTTTCAATAATTCAACAGCTAAAGGTTCATCGTCTAAAATAATACACTTAATTTTCGTCATTTAATGGAATTTTTAAGTAAATATGAAAGGTTTCATAATCGTTTTTAATTTCGAAAGTATAATTATTTCCGAAATAATAATTCAATCTTTTTTTCAAATTCGTTAATCCAATTCCTGAAGTTTCATCTTTTTGATGTTGATTAATTTTATTTGAAACGGAAATCTCAAGGTATTCAGAATTAGTTTTTAAATTGATTTTAATTGGATGA
Source organism: Empedobacter sp. UBA7252 (assembly GCF_002472765.1). Lineage (NCBI taxonomy): Bacteria > Pseudomonadati > Bacteroidota > Flavobacteriia > Flavobacteriales > Weeksellaceae > Empedobacter > Empedobacter sp. UBA7252. The sequence goes on along the minus strand of NZ_DKSQ01000060.1, from coordinate 19,904 downwards.
TTAATGTCTTTTACAACACCATGTTTTATTGCATTTTCGATTAAAGGCGAAATAATATATGGATGAATTAATTTTTTAGAATTCTCAATCAAAAATTCTTTTTCGACATAAAATTTTTCTCCATAACGAATCTGCTCCAAATCTAAATATTGATTGATGTAATCAATTTCTCGTTCAATTTCTATTTTATCTTTATTGGTTTCGTAGGTTGTAAAACGCATAATTGCACTCAAATTTTCGATTGCTTTTAACGAATGAGGAGAATTTACACTCACCAAACTATAAATATTATTGAGTGTATTAAACAAAAAATGAGGATTTATTTGAGATTTTAAAAAAATAATTTCAGCTTCTTTTTTCTCTTTTTCAATGATGTTATTTTGTTTTAGTGTATGGATTGAATGAAATGTCATCCATAAAAAAAGTGACGAAAAAACGATAAAAGAACCATAATGTAAATTGTCGTAAATGTAAAAACTAATCGTTGTTCCTTCAAAATAATTGACTTTATGGAACAAAAAATCTGTAATAATTTGCTCAATAAAATAACGAACAATAATGAATGTTGTAAAGGAACATACTATAGAGAATAATATCGATTTCCAATTTATTTTTTTAAGAAAATAGGGGGCAATAAAAAAATAGATAATAAAAATTGTAATTAACTGAACAATATACATTGTTGATGCAAATAATGTAATTGATTTAAAAAATGAATTTCCGTTAGTTAGATTAACTAATCCAATTGTTATGTAATCAAACAGAATGTAAATAACCCAAAAACCTAAAAGTATAAATACGCTTTTTTGATTTGAGAAGCTTAAATTTTTTTTATCATCTTCCATTGTTTTTGTTTTTTGTAAAATTAGATTCTTTTCTACATAAAAGTGAAGTGATTCGTCGATTATTCAAATGGGTTAGTCGATAAATAAAAGTCAATTTTTTCAGAATCATAGAAATTTGAATCATAATTAAAAATTAACTCAAATGAAAAACTTATTTATTGCAATTGCTACATTTATTGGTACTATGAATTTATCTGCTCAAACAAAATATCAATTTCAAACAAAATTTGATGATGCTATTCCAGTTCTTAATATGGGAACTTTTCACATGGGATATACTCCAGATGCAAGTACGACTGAATTTGATGAGAATAACCAAGATAATGTTCGTCAAATACATGAAATAGCAAAGCAGATTGCGGCTTTTAAACCTACAATTATTTTAGTTGAACAAAATCCTTCTCGCAATAAAGTGTTGAATAAACTTTTTCAAGATTATTTACTTAATCCTAAAATGAAGTTTGAAAATCCAAACGAAGTTGAGTTATTGGCTTATGAAGTTGGGAGACTAAGCGGATCGAAGAAAATTTACGGAATTAATTATCAAGAAGATTATCTTTATATGCTTGGTGATTTGTTGAAAGAGCAAGATGATTCGATTACATTCAAAAGATACATTGAAATGTTCCGAAATAATGAATCGAAAAATGGAGTAACAAAAAAAGATGTAAAATTAAAAGAGTTATTGCAGTACTATAATCAACCAGAATTTTTAGATTTTTCTGTTGCAGTTAATGCGGATATGTTAACGACGGTTTCATACAAAAAATATCCAGTAGGAGCAGAGCAAGCGGCGAAATATTATCATAGAAATTTAGCTATGTTCTCAAATATGAACAATGTGCCGATTACAAAAGACGATCGTATTTTTGTATTAATGGGTGCTACGCATACGGCTTTCTTCAAAGATTTCTTACGACGTTCGCCAAAGTTTAAAGAAGTAAATACGTTAGATTATCTAAAATAAAAGCATAAAAAAACCTCGCAATTGCGAGGTTTTTTTATATATAGTTGAATAATAATTATTCTTCTGTAGATGGAGCTTCTTCTGTAGCAACTTCTTCTGATACTTCCTCTTTTTTCGCTTTTTTGTCGTTAGCGTAAATTGGGTTATCGAAGTTAAAGAAAGAACCTTCTTCTTTATTAGCGTTAGCTGCTTTTTGAGCATCTAATTTAGCTAATTCTGCTCTAGTTTTAGCAGCTTCTTCAGCAGCTTTGATAGATGCAGCATCTGGTACAATTTCAAATCCGAAATCTACTTCAACATCTCTGTGGAAACGAACTTTAGCTTCGTATTTTCCTAAACGTTTGATAGTGTTTCCAGGGATTCTAATGTTTTTCTTCTCGATTTCAACACCAGCTTTTACTAAAGCTTCTGCTAAATCTGCATTGTTGATAGATCCAAATAATTTGTCTCCAGAACCAACTTTAGCGTCGATTTTAACAACTAAACCATCTAATTTAGCTGCTTTTTCTTTTGCTGCAGCGATTAATGTAGCTTCTTCTGCTTTACGAGCTTCTAAAACTTCGTTTAATGCTTTTACGTTATTTGGAGTTGCAACTGATGCTAATCCACGAGGGATTAAGAAGTTACGTGCGTATCCAGGTTTTACTGAAACAACTTCAAATTCAAAACCTAAACCTTCTACATCTTGTCTTAAAATTACGTTCATGATATTTTAATATTTAGGTTATTATTTTAATTGATCACCAATAAATGGCATTAATGCTAAGTGACGAGCTCTTTTGATCGCTTTAGAAACTTTTCTTTGGTATTTTAAAGATGTTCCTGTGTAGCGACGAGGTAAAATTTTACCTTGCTCATTCACGAATTGAATTAAGAAATCAGCGTCTTTATAGTCAACGTATTTGATTCCAAATTTTTTGAAACGACAATATTTTGAGTTTGATTGTGTTTCGATATCTAAAGGAGATAAATAACGGATTTCTGATTCGCTACCTCCAGCTGCTTTTTTTGCTAAATCGTCAATTGCCATAGCTTTGCTTATTTGTTAGAGTTAGACTTTAATTTTGTTCTACGTTTTTCTGCCCAGTCCATACCGTGTTTGTCTAATTTCACAGTTAAGAAACGGATTACACGCTCATCACGTTTGTAAGCAACTTCTAATTGAGAAACTAACTCGTTATTGTCTGATTTAAATTCTACTAAGTGGTAGAATCCATTTCTTTTGTTTTGAATTGGGTAAGCTAATTTTTTTAAGCCCCAGTTCTCTTTTGCTACGATTTCACCACCGTTAGCAGTAACAAAGTCATTGAATTTATTAACTGCTTCCTCTACCTGAGAATCAGATAGAACGGGAGTCAAAATGAAAACAGTTTCGTAATGTGTCATTTTTAACTTCTTTTAAGTTATTATTTATACTAAAATTCGAGGTGCAAATATATAAATAATAATCCAAATATTACAAATGAATATTTATTGAATTTTTATTAAAACCTTATTTATTGAATATTATCGTTTTATCATATTGATCTTCAAAAAATATTGACTTTTTTTAAAAAAAATTTGCAGTTTAAAAAAAGTAGCTTACATTTGTCAACATAAAAGGCTAATGGCTTTTTCATAGGTTTAGGTTGGTTAAGGTTAAAACCCTCGTTTCTGCGAGGGTTTTCCTTTTTTTTCTAAAAACATCTTCTTAAATTTGGTCATAATAATTAATGTAAAATTTTATGACAACAAAATACAATCCTATTCCAAGCGAGTTATTCGTAAAGAACAGAGCGAAATTTGTAAAAGCAATGAAACCTCGTTCTCTTGCTATTTTCAATTCTAACGATATTTATCCAATTTCTTCAGATTCTACGTTACCGTTTGCACAACATCGTGATATTTTTTATTTATCTGGAGTTGATCAAGAAGAATCTATCTTATTAATTTTTCCTGACGCTTACGATCCTAAATATAAGGAAGTATTATTTGTTCGTGAAACAAACGATCATATTGCAGTTTGGGAAGGAGAAAAATTATCAAAAGCTCAAGCAACAGAAGTTTCTGGAATCAAAACTGTACTTTGGTTACAAGATTTACCAAATGTTTTGCGCAAATTGATGGTAGAAGCAGATAATGTTTATGTAAATAAAAATGAGCATTATCGCGTAACAGAAGCACCTCAAGTAGAAACGCGCGAAGATCGTTTTGTAAAACAATTGAAAGTAGATTATCCTGGACATACTTATTTACGTTCAAATCCTATTTTGCAACGTTTACGTTCTGTAAAAGAACCAGAAGAAATTCAATTGATTCAACAAGCGTGTGATATCACAGAAAAAGGTTTTCGTCGTATTTTAAATTTCGTAAAACCTGGAGTTTGGGAATTCGAAATCGAAGCTGAGTTTGTTCACGAATTTCTTCGTAATCGTTCAAAAGGTTTTGCATACACGCCAATTATTGCGTCTGGAAATAATGCAAATGTGTTGCATTATATTCAAAATAATCAAGAATGTAAAGATGGTGATTTGATTTTGTTTGATGTTGCAGCTGAATATGCAAATTATTCATCAGATATGTCACGTACAATTCCAGTTAATGGAAAATATACAAAACGCCAACGCGAAGTTTATGATGCAGTTTTACGTTGTAAAAAAGAAGCGGAAACGATGTTAGTTCCTGGGAATAATTGGTACAAATACCACGAAGAATTAGGAAAAGTTTATACTTCTGAATTGTTAGGTTTAGGTTTGTTGGATAAAGCAGATGTACAAAACGAAGATCCAGCTTGGCCAGCTTACAAAAAATACATGATGCATGGAACGTCTCATCATATGGGATTAGATACACATGATTATGGTTTATTGACTGATGATTTTGTGGCTGGAATGGTTTTCACAAACGAGCCAGGATTCTATATTCCAGCAGAAGGTTTTGGAATTCGTTTGGAAGATGATTATGTAATTCAGAAAGAAGGAAAACCTTTCAACTTGATGCAAAATATTCCGTTAGAAGCAGAAGAAATCGAAGATTTAATGAATAAGTAATCTTTCATTATATTAAATGATAACAAAAATGGAACTCAATATTGAGTTCCATTTTTTATTTTAAAGAATATTCTTAATCATTTTCTGGCGCATCATGTGATGGAATGTCATCTAAATCTAACATTTCTTTTGCAAGAGCAATCATACGTGGCGTTCCGGTATGTTTATTTTTTTCGTCCGAAAGTTTTACAACACCTGTCCATTTTATATCAATAGAAGAAATTTCGGTCAATTTCATCACGATATTCATAGGTTTTAAATCAGTGTCGTTTGTTAAGTTGGTTCCAATTCCAAATGATAATCCAATTCTTCCTTTGAAAGCTTTTGTAATCATTTCCACTTTTTCTGAATTTAATCCATCCGAGAAAATAATCGTTTTGAATAAAGGATTGATGCCCATTTTTTCGTAATGCGCAATTGTTTTTTCTCCAAACTCAATCGGATCTCCAGAATCATGACGAACACCATCAAATAATTTAGATAATTTTTTATCAAATTGTCCAAAGAAAACATCCGACGTATAAGTGTCAGTCAAAGCAATTCCTAAATCACCATAATAAACTTTTACCCAACGATCTAAACTGATTGAATTCGCGATTTTGAATCCGTAACGTGCACCATGAAACATAAACCATTCGTGAGCGTGTGTTCCAATTGGTTTTACACCATATTTATGCGCAAAGTGAACATTCGAAGTTCCAACAAAGCTTTTTCCTTTATGGTTTGTTAATTCTTTCATTACCACATCATGAACTTCGTAACTGTGACGACGACGGGTACCAAATTCCGCAACTGTAACGCCAAGACGATTGTATAAATCAACTTTATCGCTTGTACGTTTTGTGATTTCTTCGTTAGAAATGCGTTGCGCATTTGTTAATTTATAGAAAATTTCACTAATCAAACACAAGATTGGAACTTCCCATAAAATAGTACGATACCAATATCCTTCTACGTGAACTTCTACATCAGTACCGTTTTGAGTGATTTTTACTTCATTTGGATCATAGCGATAACCTTGCAAAAAATCTAAATAAGCAGGACTTAAATAAGGGCAATTTATTGTGAAAAAATTTTTTTCGTCTTTGGTTAAAGAAAGCGAAGCCATTGCATTGATTTCTTTTTGCAGTTCTTCCGCAAAACCTTCAGGAAATTGATGTTCACCACGGTTAATGAATTTATAGCGCGCCATTACATCTGGATACAATTTTGTAACGCCAAATTGCATGGTGAATTTATAGAAATCGTTATCGATAATAGATTTTATTATACTCATTTTTTAGGTTTAATTCTAATACATTTTGAAATTTAAAGATAAAAAAAAACCATCAATACAGATGGTTTTTGTAAGATTATCTTATTTTGAAGATAATTATTCTGTTGTTCTTTTTTCGATTTTAGGTAATTCGAAATTGAAAATTATAGTTGCATCTCTATAAGCTGAAAATTCAGTCAATCCTGTGCTTGTAACATAATATTTGTTTCTCGCATAAGCTAAACGAGAAGGTAAAATAATTACACCTTGAAAGTTATACAAGTCAGTTGTAGCACGTTCAGTTGTTTTGAAATGTTTTAATCCTTCTACAAAGTTTTTTAATTCGATGTGTTCTCTTTTTACCCCATTTTTAATTTCAGTTGCTGTTGGTGTAAAGTAATAAAAAGTTGGATCTTGCGTAGCAGAACCATCTCCAGTATTTATACTTGAGTAATAAAACTGATCCAAAGAACCATATTTTCTTTTGTAGTCTGTACTATTTGTTGCAACAAAATATGTTGAAATAGAACTTAGATAAATAGAAGTACTATCATTAGAAATAATAGTTTTTCCTGTTCCTTTATGATTAGGATTTTCGGCATACCAAATTCCTAATTCATCTTGCTTTGCTAAAGATTTTAATGTTGGATAAGCATCATCTTCGTTTCCTTTGATGGTATCAAATTTTGTAAGTACACCTTTAGAGTTGAAGTAAAAATCTTCCATGTATTGTTGAATCGCTTCATCATCTAATGCATTACGTTCTTCAACTGGAATCTTAGTTTCTTTATTCACACCGTTATCATCATCATTATTACATCCTACTAAAACAGCAGAACATGCAATTAAAGTAACGAAGAATTTCTTTATCATGTTATTTCGATTTATATTGCGAATTTAGAAAAAATATTAGTTTAACCTAACAAATATTCAGTTTTAAATGAGATTAGATAAATTTCTTTGGAGTGTTAGATATTATAAAACGAGATCTTTAGCGGCTGATGCGGTTAAAAAAAATCGTGTAAAAGTAAATGGAGATGTAGCAAAAGCGTCGCGAGATATAATTCCAGGTGATGCGATTGAGGTGAGAAAAGATCAAATAAATTTATCTTTTAAAGTATTGCAAGTGCCAAATAATAGAATTGGAGCTAAATTATTAACCTTACATATTGTGGATACAACGCCAAAAGAAGAATATGATGTGTTAGAGCTTCGTAAACTTTCGCAAGATTATTATCGTGAAAGAGGTGAAGGTCGACCAACGAAAAAAGATCGTCGAGATTTGGATGATTATTTAGAAGAGGGAGGAGAAGATACTGAAGGTATCATTATAAAAGGAGAAGATTTGGATTAATTCCAAATCTTCTCCTTTTTAAGATGTTTCATAATTTCGTCCAAAATCTCTAATGTACTTTGGTTTGAAATGCTGATTGTATATTTTGCCTTTTCATAATATTGATTGCGTTCAAATAAATGTTTCGCAATAAACTCCATCATTTCTTCATTAGAAAGATGAGCAATTAAAGGTCGAGTTTCTTTTTTATTTTCCAATCGTTTCACCAATTGCGGTAATTGTACACGCATGAAAAATGAAATTGAATTGTTGGCAATCTCATTCATATTATCGTAATAAACAGGAGTTCCACCGCCTAAAGAAAGCACAATGTTTGTTGAAGTCAGAACTTCTTTTAAGGCTTCTCTTTCTTTTTTACGAAAACCTAATTCGCCTTCTTTTTCAAAAATCTCACTAATTTTTGTTTGATATTTATTTTCGATAAAATCATCAAGATCGATAAATTCGAAACCCAATGCTTTGGCTAAATCTTTTCCGGTAGTCGATTTTCCGCTACCCATATATCCTACTAAAGAAATAATCATGATTAGTCTACTGGTAAGTCTTCTGAATAAAAAATAGTTAATCTCGCATATCCATCAAACGTATCAATTTGATATGAATACGTATTCTCCAAACGTCTTGCATCATAACGTTCAACATTATAAGTTACTTGATAATCTTCGTTAGTAACGATTGAATTTGAATGATGGTATTTAGATTTTGGCGCATCTTTTTTGATTTCTGCTCTATATTGATTCAAGAATTTAATAGGAAAAGAATATGTTAATTTATAAACAATCTCTTGCGAAACCTGTATTGCTGTTATTTTATTCAAAAACATCGTTCCTTGATTATTGTTTTTAATCTTCAAAGAATCTAAACGATCTGAATTTTGAATGTATAAATTTTTTCCAAGTTTAGAAACCTTGAAACAACGATCATTCAATTTTTGATGAATAATCTGTGGTTGATCTTTTATTAATTCCTTTAATTCTTTCAATGCAAAATTAGACAAATGTGCATCTTTTGTTTCCTGATTACAATTGTTTGCATATTCAGAATCGGGTACGTCTGCCTCTGGGTTGTCAGATTTTTTACACGACACTATCGAAAACAAAGCAATAATAATATATAGTATATTCTTCTTCATTCTAAAATTTCAATCTTTAAATAGCGTTCCGAAAATAATTTCGGTTCACATAGATTTAGATTTGCTGGATGACAAATATAGTATATAAATCATTTATCAAATATATAAAATGATGTTTCTATGGCTTATTTTTTCAGTTTTCTTATCCGAAATTCTATCTTTCAAAAAAAAACTAAAAATTTATCTAAATTTAAGTTCTTAAAACCGAAATGATTAATTAATAAATTGTAAAAAACTTCACAAAACGTTTGTTAAATTAGTATTAAACGCCCTATATTTGCACTCGATTTAAGAAACCGACCTGGTAGCTCAGTTGGTAGAGCACAACACTTTTAATGTTGGGGTCCTGGGTTCGAGCCCCAGCCAGGTCACTTAGTCAAAACGTTCTTTTTTATATAAAAAAATAAAAACGTCTTTCGTTTTGTAAACTCAGATATAATCGTATATTTGCAGTCCGAAAAAACGGAGACCTGGTAGCTC
>NZ_DKSQ01000060.1:10345-10522 GCF_002472765.1 Empedobacter sp. UBA7252 | reverse complement strand
TTATTGAGAAGTCTAAAAACAATAACAACTCCAAAATGGAGACCTGGTAGCTCAGTTGGTAGAGCACAACACTTTTAATGTTGGGGTCCTGGGTTCGAGCCCCAGCCAGGTCACTAACTTCTAGTTATTGAGAAGTCTAAAAACAGTAACAACTCCAAAACGGAGACCTGGTAGCTC
>NZ_DKSQ01000060.1:0-10030 GCF_002472765.1 Empedobacter sp. UBA7252 | reverse complement strand
TAGTTATTGAGAAGTCTAAAACAATAACAACTCCAAAACGGAGACCTGGTAGCTCAGTTGGTAGAGCACAACACTTTTAATGTTGGGGTCCTGGGTTCGAGCCCCAGCCAGGTCACAAGAAGCCAAACAGAAATGTTTGGCTTTTTTTATGCAAAATAATTGAGGTCAACATGATAAATGTTGCGGTAAATATATATCGTATTGTTTCCGATTAACTTCTATTCTCAGTTACTTTGTTCAACCGATTTTATGATTATGAAGAAGAAAAAAACAGTTCTCTCAAAATTAATGAAGGTAATTAAGATTACTGGATTTTCTTTGGGAGGAATTATATTAGTTTTATATGTTTCGCCTTATTTTTTTAAGGATCAAATTAATGAAGGGATAAAAAGTATTGCCGAAAATTATGTGAAAACTGAAATTGAATTCAAGGATTTGGATATTTCGTTTTTCAATCATTTTCCTAAGCTAACGGTTACCCTAACGGATTCTTCAATCAAAGGTTCTACGCCATATCAAACCGAAAATTTAATCTCTGCGAAAGAAATTGCACTTGGTGTAGATGTCAAAACGTTGTTTGATGATAAAATAATTTTTAATGAATTATTTATTACAGATGCAACGATTAATCTGAAAATAGATAGTTTAGGTCGTAATAATTTTGATATTGTGAAGCCTTCTGATGAGGTTGAAAAAGAAGAAGAATCGAGTAAAGGATTAGCGTTGAATAATTTTAAAATTGCTAATTCTAACTTTTTATACGATGATCAATCATCTAAAACCTATTTAAAATTAGATCAATTTGATTACGATGGACTGATAGATTTTACAGAAAATCAGTTAACATTAAATGCAAAAACGGATATCAAAAATGTCAATTTTAGTTTTGATGAGCAGAAATATGTTAAGAATTTACCTTTAAAAGGAAAAATCAATTCGAAAATTGATTTAAATAATTTATCTTTTTATTTTACTGAAAAATAATCTCGAATTAGGTCAATTTCCTTTTTCGTTGAAAGGTTCTTTGTTGATGCCAAATGAAAGCAAAGTTTTTGATTTAACAATTTCATCAGAGAAAAATGATTTGCAATATATTCCTGCGATTATTCCAGAAGCGTACCAAGAATGGGCAAAAGAAGTGGAACTGAAAGGTTCTTCGACGATTCTCTTTACAATGAAAGGAATAATGAATGCGACGACAAATCAGAATCCTGATATTCATATTGATGCAAAAATTGATGATGGATGGATGAATTATAAGAAATCATCTTCTCCAATCAAAAATATAAATCTTGTTTCTACTGTTGATTTACAAGCGTTGGATCCTGATAAAATGCGTGTGAAAGTGGATAATCTTGATTTCAAATTGTTAGATGGAACAACTAAAACTAATTTCACGTATTGGGCGGGAAAAACAATGTTTTCGGAGGGAATTATCGAGTCAAGTATTGATTTGGAAGCCTTGAAAAATGCAACAGGTTTCAATCAATTTGACGCAAAAGGAATTCTTGATATGGAAGGAAGTTGGAAAGGTTCAATCGTTCAAAATGCGAAAAATCCTTTAAAAAAAATTCCAACGTTTTATCTAAAAGCTAATCTTGAAAATGGTTATTTCAAAATGAATGAAATGCCTGCGGCTTTGGATCACATTAATTTGGATTTGACGATGAAAAATACAGATGGAAATATCAAAAATACGTCTGTTTTGGTTCATAAAATTGATGCAAAAGCGATGGATAATTATATGATTGGACGATTAGAATTGAAAAATCTGAATAATTTTCCGATTAATGCAGATTTTGGTGCTAAAATTCATTTAGAGGATATCATCTAAATTTATCCAATAAAGAATATTGATATGCGAGGCGATTTGCTTGTGAAAATGAAAGCAAACGGAACGTATGAGCCAAAACGTAAAAAAGTTCCGGTTTCTAATTCGGTCGTTATTTTGAAAAATGGTTACATCAAATTACATGAATATCCGAATTTACCTTTAGAAAATATTACGGTAGAAACGCATATAAAATCGGGTAGAGGTTCGTTTAACGATTTGTCAATAGATGTTTTGCCAATCAAATTTACGTTGGCTGGAAAACCATTTATGGTGAATGCAAATCTGAAGAATTTAAACAATTTAGATTATCGAGTTCATTCAAAAGGTGAATTGAATTTAGCGAATATTTACAAATTATTTCCAATCGAAGGTTTAGATGTTGATGGATTAATTGAAACTAATTTTGGTGTAAAAGGAAATAATGGAGCGCCTTTGGAGAGTTTTCAAAACAAAGGTTTTGTGAAAATTCAGAACATTAAGATTAATACAAAATTCTTTCCGAGCAAATTTGTTATCAAGCAAGGAGATTTCCGATTTGAAGGAAGTCATCTGACTTTTAAAGATGTAAAAGCGCGTTATAAAAAGAATGTTTTTGTATTTGATGGAGATGTTTCGAATTATATCAATTATGCGTTAAAAGATAATGAAATGCTAAAAGGAACGATTAATTTCAAAACAAATCGTGTCAATATTGATGATTTTATGGCATTTAATACCGAATCGACAGCGACTAACTCGATAGCTGCGGAAGAAGGTGTGGTTTTGTTGCCGAAAAATGTAGAATTATCGATAAAAGGTCAAGCAAAAGAGGTTTTATTTAAAGATATTACGTTGCAAAATTTCGAAGGAGATTTAGGTTTGAAACAAGGGAATCTTGAACTTCAAAATACTAAATTTAATTTGATTGGTTCTGAATTTACAATGAACGGAAATTATGTGCCAACAAATGCGAAAAAAGCGAAGTTTAATTTTACTGTAAAAGCCAGTAATTTCGATATTCAGCGCGCTTATCACGAAATTACGTTGTTTAGAGAATTGGCAAGTGCAGCGGAAAAAGCGCACGGGAAAGTTTCAATGGATTATCAGCTCGAAGGTGATTTGGGCGCAGATATGTTCCCGAAATTGAAAACCATAAAAGGTGGAGGGAATTTTACGTTAGAAGAAATTAAGTTTTTAGGATTTAAAGTATTCAATTCGGTTGCAGAAAAAACGTCGACAGATGCGTTGCATGATGCGAATGTGAAGAAAGTGACGTTCAAAACGAAGATCGAAAATAATGTAATTACGATAAACCGTACGAAATTCAAAATTGCAGGTTTTCGTCCACGAATAGAAGGTCAAGTGACGTTAGACGGTTATATGAATCTTGGTATGCGACTTGGTTTGCCTCCATTTGGAATTATCGGAATTCCGATCAAAATTACTGGTCCAGCGGATACGTTTGAGGTTGAAGTGGGGAAATATCATAAAGAAGATTTGAATGAAACGGATGACGAATTTGATGAATATCAAAAATCATTAGAAGAAGAAAAGGCAAAGCAAGAAGCTGTTCAAGCCAAATAATAAATATAAAATCCTTCAGAATTTCTGAGGGATTTTTTCATTATAAATAGTGATTGCGAATCATCAATAAAAAGTGTATTTTTAGATTCAAAATCAACTAAATCTGAAACTTACAACTGCAATAAAAAATACCTCGTGGTGGAAAATACTATTTTTCCTTGTTTGGCTTTATTTCTTTGGATTAATGCTACAAATCACGTTACGTTATATTCCGATTTCGTCTGATGTTTCATTTCTAGCTATCAAACAAGATGAGGTGACAACAATTCCAAGTTATTTATTCATTTTTTACATTCACGTTTATTCAGCAATATTTACATTGTTTTTTGGAATTGTTCAGTTCATTAAAATTACCAATCAACCAATCCGAAAAATTCATCGGCTTCTCGGTAAATTTTATTTTTATATCACTGTTTTATTAGCTGCGCCAAGTGGAATTTACATTGGGTTTTATGCAAATGGAGAATTAATTGCGCAATCTGCTTTTGTAATTCTCGGTATTCTTTGGTGGATTTTTACTGTGATTGCAGTTGTTAAAATTAAGCAGAAAGATATTCAATCGCACCGAAATTTTATGCTTCGTAGTTATGCGTTGGCTGTTTCTGCACTTACGTTACGCGCTTGGAAAGTGATTTTGGTTTATTTTTTTCATCCTGCGCCCATGGATGTTTATCAAATTATAGCATGGTTGGGATTTGTACCTAATTTATTGCTCGTAGAATATTATATTTATAAAACTAAACAATCTAAAATATGAAAAAAATAGGACTACTTATTTGCACTACGCTTGTTGTTTTTAGTTGTAAAGAAGACAAAAAAGATGCCGTTAAAAATAATGATATTAATGATACAATTTCATCGATTCATATCGAGCCAACGCAAGAAGATATCGGGCTATGGTCTGGTATTTTTGAGGCAGATTCAGTTGATTATGATAAAGGTGATAATTGGTCGCTTCGAAACCGAATTAGTATTGTTATTCAGAAGATTAATAACGATAATACTGTCGAAGGGTATAGTGTTTCGGCGGGAAATATAAGACCATTTAAAGGTGATTTGGTGAAAGAAGGAAACTCACGTTATGTGATGGCGAATGAACCAGGCGATCAAAAATATGATGGAACATTTAAGTTTAATATTTCTGAAAAAGATGATTCAATTTATGGAACTTGGATTTCGAAACGAAAAGATTTACCTGTACTTTCTCGAAAATTTAGTTTGAAAAAAACAACATTTAACTATGATCCTAAAAATGTTTTAATTCAGCCAAAATATGGTGTAGATGAAGAGTATGCGGATGAATACGATAATGTAGATTGGGTGAATTCTAAAAAGAAAAAATATGACGAATCAGATGGAGAAGAGTATTTTGTAGATGTGCAACGTGCTGCTTCGGATGAAATTTATAAAATAAATGGATCAACGCAAAAGTTGACGGAGAAACAATTGAAAAATCTACATAAGTTAGATTTAGAAATTATTCGCAATACAATTTATGCGCGTCATGGCTATTCGTTTGCGAATCGTGGTGCACGTCAATTTTTTGATTATGTAGATTGGTATGTGCCTTTGTATACAAATGTTGAGGATAAATTGTCGCCAATCGAAAAAGATAATATTGAGTTATTAAAGCGTTTTGAGAAATATGCAACCGATAATTATCAACAATATGGACGCTAAAATTTAGAATTTTGATTAAGATAGAATGAGTTAAAACTCAATCCGAAAATAGGATAGCAGGATTATCATTTTGCTTTATAGGTTAAATTGAAGAATACAATTGTTTTTACTCGATAAAACCTTTGTTCTGAAAGAACTTTGCAGAGCAAACCAAGAAAATTTTGTTTGTTGTGTTTATCAATTTAGGCTCGTTAGCTTAGCTGGTAGAGCACGAAACTCTTAATTTCGGGGTCCTGAGTTCGAGCCTCAGACGAGTCACGAAAAAACTGCTACACTTTTGTGTAGCAGTTTTTTTGTTTTTTATAATTATGATTAAGAATTATAGGTGAAATCGTTAAAATTTTTCAATGAAAAAATAGTTTTCATTAATCAATCTGCAAATAAATCAACGTTTTACTAAAAAGTATTCAGTAATATTAAATTTTTCTAAATTAATTATTGCTAAAATTAAATAAAATCAAAAGTATAGTAATAAAAAATAAATTTGTCGTAAATTTGCACCCATAATTTTCAAGGATGCAAAACATTAGAAATATTGCGATTATCGCACACGTTGACCACGGTAAAACTACATTGGTTGACAAAATTCTTCACAGCGGAAACGTTTTTAGAGAAAACCAAGAGTCTGGTGAATTAATCATGGATAACAATGATATCGAGCGTGAGAGAGGGATTACGATCTTTTCTAAAAATGCTTCGGTAGATTACAAAGGTGTAAAAATCAATGTGATTGATACTCCTGGCCACGCGGATTTCGGTGGAGAAGTTGAGCGTGTATTGAAAATGGCTGATGGGGTTATCTTATTAGTTGATGCTTTCGAAGGACCAATGCCTCAAACGCGTTTCGTTTTGAGTAAAGCATTAGAATTAGGTTTAAAACCATTAGTTGTAATTAACAAAGTTGATAAAGAAAACTGTCGTCCTGATGAGGTATATGACAAAGTTTTCGAATTATTCTTCAACTTAGATGCAACAGAAGAGCAATTGGAATTCCCAGCGTTCTATGGTTCATCTAAACAAGGATGGTTCAATACAGAAAATGTACGTGTAGACGATATTTCTCCATTAATGGATGGTATTCTTGAACATGTTCCTGCTCCAGAAGCTTATGAAGGTTCTTTACAAATGCAAATTACATCTTTAGATTATTCTAAATTCTTAGGACGTATCGCAGTTGGTAAAGTAAGTCGTGGTGTTATTAAAGAAGGAGATTGGGTTGCTTTAACAAAACCTGATGGAACGTTCAAAAAACATAAAATCAAAGAATTATATACATTTGCTGGTTTAGGTAAAGTAAAAGCTACTGAGGTAAAAGCGGGTGATATTTGTGCTGTTGTTGGTATCGATGGTTTCCAAATTGGAGATACAATTGCAGATCCAGAAAATCCAGAAGCATTACCAGTTATGCATATCGATGAGCCTACAATGAATATGTCTTTCGGAATTAACAACTCTCCATTCTTTGGTAAAGATGGTAAATTTGTTACTTCTCGTCACTTAGTAGAACGTTTAGAAGATGAGTTAGAGCGTAACTTAGCTTTACGTGTAGAACCAACAGAAGATTCTAATACACAATTAGTTTACGGACGTGGTATCATGCACTTATCTGTATTAATCGAAACGATGCGTCGCGAAGGTTATGAGTTAACAGTTGGACAACCACAAGTAATCTTAAAAGATATTGATGGTGTAAAATGTGAACCATATGAAACATTAGTAATTGATGTTCCAGATGATTATTCTTCTAAAGCAATCGACTTAGTAACTCAACGTAAGGGTGATTTATTAGTTATGGAGGCGAAAGAAGGAATGCAACACTTAGAATTCGAAATTCCATCTCGTGGATTAATCGGATTACGTTCTCAAATGTTAACTTCTACTGCTGGTGAAGCTGTAATGGCACACACTTTCTTAGAATATAAACCATTCAAAGGAGCAATCGCTGGTCGTTCTGCAGGTGTAATTATTTCGAAAGATCAAGGTACATCAACTCCTTATTCTATTGATAAATTACAAGATCGTGGAAAATTCTTTATCGAGCCAGGTGAAGAAGTTTACGAAGGAATGATTATCGGAGAGCATTCTCGTAACAATGATTTAGTAGTAAATGTTGTTGAAGCTAAAAAATTAAACAATATCCGTGCAGCTGGTAAAGATGATTCATCTTCTATCGCTCCAAAAACAGAAATGACTTTGGAAGAATGTATGGAATATATCCAAGCTGATGAATGTATCGAGGTAACTCCAAATTTCATCCGTTTACGTAAAATTCACTTAAAAGAAGTAGATCGTAAACGCTTCGAAAAATCAATGAGCTAATCATTTGAAATTATATATCACAATAAAACCAGAAGTTAATCTTCTGGTTTTTTGTTTTAAATAGATTCGATTTTATTTTTAAGCGCTTCAATTGCGAAATTTAATTCATCTTTAGAAGCGTTATATTCTACTATTTCACCTTTAATTTTGAATCTTGAAACATTAAAACCTTCTTCAATATCATTGTACCAAATCAAATAATTTTCGTATACAGCAACTACCCAAAAATTATCCTCAATAACATCATCACATTTCCATATTTCAGGAGAAATTTTAATTTGATTCCAAAATAATAAAGTTTTGTCCTCCATATTTTGTTCAGAAAAATAAATTTCGAGCATCAAATCCTTTTTAGGAAAATTTATCCAATTATTCATTAATAAGTACTTTTTAATAAAATCCAATCTTCAAATTTTTGAGTTTGAGTTGAATTTGGTTCAGTCCATTCGATAATATACCAATAACTATCGGAAGGTAGCGCTTTTCCATTCAGTTTTCCATCCCATGTATAATTGTTTGCTTCCGAACCAGTAAATAATAATTTTCCTTTTCGATTATAAATGATAAATTTCGGATTGATTTTACTTTTTAATTGCGAATAATCCAACACATCATTTTTACCATCACCATTTGGAGAAATAAAATTGATTAGTTTAATCAGCGAAAATTCTTTCGAAATAGGCGAACAATTAGCTGCAGATTTCACAGAAATTGTATGAGTTCCTAAAGTTACGTTTGTGAAGATATTGGAAGATTGAAAAGTGCCGTTATCCAATGAATACAGATATGGAAGCGTAGATCCAGTGACTTTTATGGTCACTGTAGAACCTTGAATTTCGATAGATTGAATAGTTGGATCTTCGGCTTCAATAACTTTTACTTCTTGTGTATAAAAACAACCATTCAATCCTAATTTCACATAATAAGTTCCAACAGGAACATTTGTAATTGATTGATTTTTGTCGCCATTATGTAACCATTCGTAAGTTTTAAATCCTGGACCTGCGTCTAAAGTCGTTGTTGTTCCTTTGCAAATTGTAAGATCTTTTAAGGTTGATGATTTTCCAGATTGTTTGAAAATAAAATGCAATGGAGCAACGTTTTCGCATAATCCATTTTGTTTAAATCTTACCCAAAATGTTTGATCTGAATTTATAATTTGTGTTGTGTTGATATTATTTTTTTTATTTTTAGCATCAATTTCATTTAAGTAATATGTCGGTGAGCCTTCAAGATTTGTAACCAAGTCATCAACATAATCGGATAAAACAATTTCTTCATCATTGCTTAAATTCTCATCACAAATTTCTATTGGAGGAATTACGTTTGCAACACTTAAATGATTTAATGTAAAAGTAATTTCTTTAATAACAGGCTTACAAGTTCCGATTTGGACACGAATCCAAACTTCTTTAGATGTCTGAATTTCATTTAATTCGAAATTCGTTATTTCAGCAGGAATATTATCTTTAGCATCTTGTTCCGTTTCAAAATATTTCACTTGATGAGCAGAATAATAATCTTCTACAATTCGATCAGTATATTCGTCTAAATTTATTTGTGTTTTTCCATCTAAATCATCATCACAAATAGAAAAACGATCTTGATATATTTGAGGTTCTTCTTGTACAGAAACATTAATGTGACCTTTCAAAGAACAACCAGTATTCAATGTGATTTCTACTTCGTAATAACCTGTTTCATCTACCACTAATGTTGCATTTGTTTCACCACTAATTTCCACACCATCTTTGTACCATTTATAGGTTGTAGCATTTGTCGTTGTCGCATCTATTGTTTCAGATGTTCCAGGACATAATACAACATCAGAACCTAAACTTTTTGAACCTATAAAACTTCCAGCTTTCAAGAAAACAGCAGAATCGTAACGACCTTTTGAATCTCCATGATCAGCAATTACCAATTTGATATGATATTTTGTACCAGCTTCTATTTGCGCATTTGTTTTCAAAACTTTTGTTTGTCCATTGAAATTCGTTGGATTATTTGCAGAATTAAAACTTCCAAAATACGATATGTTTCGAGGACAATCTCTTGCGCCATTTATGGTTAATGAAGTTACAGGAATGGTTGTATTTGGAACTAATGCAATATTTTGATAAGGTTCAGAATTATCTGCTTTTTTGATTAAGAAGGCAAAAGCATCAGAGTATTGGCAATTACTTGATTGATATTCTTCTGAAAGAAACATATATTCGAAACTAATCTGATCTGTTGTTAGATTTGATATAAAATCAAATTCAAGATAAGTTGCATTTAAAATATAATCATGAGGTAAATTAGATTTTATCAAAATATCAATCAAATCTTGATCTCCTCCCCAATTACTTCCCCAAAAATCTTGCAAAGATGAATTTGGACCTTCAGCATCTTTTGCTTTCCCTGTAGATAAAATAATTCCTTCAGAAAGATCAAAACTACTAGTTCCTTTTGTAAAATAACCATAGCTTATTTCATCATAAGCTCTATTGTAGCCAGAAATATTAATATTGGAAATAGTAATACAACCTGTGTTTGTTCCAATAAATTTATCAATTAATTCTTCTTTCGGTAAAGATGTATCTACCTGAATATATTGACCAAATAAAAAACTATTTAACCGGTAGTGCATTT
>NZ_DKSQ01000102.1:0-5011 GCF_002472765.1 Empedobacter sp. UBA7252 | reverse complement strand
TACTTTTGTCGGAATATTCAATATTTAAGCTTCATTAAAAACCGTTTACATTTTGTAAGATATTTCCTTTGTAAAAACTCTAACTTAATTCTAAATTTTTGATTTGGATATAACTTGCTGTTCAAATAAGGCGTATTTGTGTCATCAATTGATGATAACATAGTTTCTAAATAAAAAAAACGTATTCCCAATGATTTTATTAATGGGTAAATAAGAATAAAATCAGACCCGGCAAAAGTATCTGCAATGATAATATCTGGAGAAATATTTGTAACGACCTCAAATAGCTCCTTTTTCCTACTATTAATAAAAACACCTAACAAATTGTCTCTAAAGCGATCAGAGAAACTATAAGTTATGTTATCATTACTTAGGGCTTCTTCATCATAATACTCTACGATCGGATTCGTAATTGCGGGATAATATGTAAATCCTCTTGAGATAACATTCTGAGCCATCTTACTATCAATAAAATAGTATACTTCATAACCGCTTCTTTTTAATATATCAGCAATTCGATTTCCACCATTTAAATGGCTTATTGACGGATACTGAATAAATAATGCTTTTTTTTTCATATTACATAGATTCAATTAAGTAATTCCTATCACAATATTTATTGATAGGATTCTCATTGACTGATAATAAAATAATAGATCTGTCTTCAGTCATATTTTTAAGAAGCTCAATACAATATTTCTCCTGTTCCCCGTCTAAGTCTATAAATATATCATCTACCAATATGATTGCAGAATTTGCATAGACTGCTCTTAAAACCGAAATAATATGTTTTTCAGCTCGGGATAATTCTGCTCCATCATCGCTTACAGTAGTATGATAACCACTTGGCATATGTCGGAAAAATAAATCTAAATGAGTTTTAGAGAGAAACGCTCTCACTTTTTCAGGACTATACATCGAATCGTAAAAGGTAATATTTTCAATTATGGAACCTTTAAATATTTTTGGCTCCTGTGGTACCAAGGTTATTATGCTTTTCCAATGTTGTAAAGAAATTGTAGAAATAGCTTTACCATTGACCAAAACCTCATTCATCTCATCACATTCATCCTCTCGAATCAATATTTTACAAATCTTTCTTTTTTCAAAGCTATTGTCACATACAACACCTATCATTTCGTCTTTATAAATAGTAAGTGATATTTCCTTAATTTGACTGCCTTTTTCGGATGGATTGTTGAGAGGTAAATTTGATATTTGTAGGCTATTAAATTGGTCTCTATTAATTACATTTCCCGTTGGCACACCTCTCAAATAATATAATTTATTAAAAAAATGATCGGAAATATGTAAAGAAAACAACTGATCAGAACATTTGAATGTTAAAAAATAAAAAGCTGCCAATGTAGAAATATCTATTAAAAAACTAGCTCCGGATAAATCGAAGTTTACAACTCTTAAATAATTAAAAAATGCGATTAAGAAGTAAATACATATTGTCAGAAATGCCGTGAATGTTTTCAGGACATGAATTTTGTGATCTTCTTTCTGCTGGACAATATATGGATAAATAAACCACTGAGTACTGTTATATAAAATGGTACTAGATGATTTAAAAGATTTATATAAACCCAAGTTTTCAACAAATTCAAAAAAAGAAACAATCGAAGTTCCAACATGAGCTACTGAAGCATAATATCCATAACTCAATAGAATTCTTTTTCTGTAATACCATATATGCAATAGTGCAAATATTGGAGTTCCAACTAAAAGTATTTCCCATGATCTTATTGTAAGCGTAATCAAGACTATTGGAAAGGCAAAAAAATATGGAATTCCTTTAATAACTTTTGTAAGATATTTCATCATTTGAGAAATATTATTCAATCCCTGGGCTGTTAAGGAGTCTTT
Organism: Empedobacter sp. UBA7252; assembly: GCF_002472765.1. Taxonomy (NCBI): domain Bacteria; kingdom Pseudomonadati; phylum Bacteroidota; class Flavobacteriia; order Flavobacteriales; family Weeksellaceae; genus Empedobacter; species Empedobacter sp. UBA7252. Next base: position 3,139 of record NZ_DKSQ01000102.1, on the reverse strand, counting down.
ATTTTGATTGGAAAGATATGACTTTGACATTCCCAACAGGTAGTTATGGTACTCATACTGAAAAACTCCCAACATTTTGAGACTATATATTTTTGAAATATAAGTGCGAAAACTATCAAAAAATAAATAAATAATAAATATTATAAATACTTCTAATGCTTGTGAGAGGCTCGCTAATCTTAAAATATCAGGAAAAAGGATTACATCTAATAGTCTAAGTGCCAAAATAATGCCTATTGTCAAAACCAATGTCTGTATTAAAGTTATAAATAACATAAGCCTCCATAACTTTTTTTCCGACATTAAGTGGTTGATGATTAGTTTTGGTTTGACGGCTAAATCAGACAATTCAAGTTTTTTAGTTACTTCCAGTATCAAACATATTCTACTGTACCAACGTTCTTCGAGCTGCTTTTGAGATAAAAAATAGACTCCATGAAGTGGATCTCCAATTATAAATCTCTTAATTCCCTTTTTCTCGGTCGTTCCAAGCATCACTACATACCCATTTTGTCCAGATTTTGATATAGTATTCAAAACAAGTGGTGAGTCAATTCCTATAATAGTTTCAAAATCTGTTCGGTAGGCCTTTGCACTGAACCCAATATTTTTTGCAATTTTTGAAAGTTCTAGTAATGTCATCCCTGATTCGGACATTCTAGAGGTATGTTTTAACTCATCAATCGAACATAAATATCCATAATATTTGGCAACGGTTTGAATACATGCAATCCCACATTCTACAGGATTATTGGTTCTAACTAATAGATCATATAATAGTTTCAGGTTTTTCATTTTGCCATTATCTTGCTCTGAAATTGTTTATTTGGTGGGAGATATAAATTAAATATCATTTTCTTATAATATGTCCTTAAATTATTGGCAATGTTTTTGATTTTCAAAGTTTACCACAATATGGGGTTCCATCCCTTTTTTTCAATCCAATATTTAAAAATGGCTTCGCGTTCAGTGATAAAGTCTGTCTTTTTCCAACTAGCAAATTGGTCGAAGCCATAATATTTCTTCATATTTCCTGATGTACTAGAACTAACTTGTCTCGGCACCAGAGTTCTGATTCCCCCAAATATTAGACAAGAAACAGACAGATGGACATCTTCTCCTGTCGTTGTTGTAAATGGCTTAACTCCCCAAAAATAGCTCAGCCAATCGGTTTTAAGGAACCAACTATTACACCCAAAATCAACATATGTGTCTGAATAGCAGTGATTTTCAAGAATTCTACTATTGTTGTCTCCTACAAAATATTTGTTAATAAATTCTTCTTTCAAACCTTTAGGCTGCTCAGGAGTAAAATCCATAGTTGGGATAATTCGCCCTGTTGGTGATATAATACAATTTTTAGAAATACATAAATCCAAACATCTTTGTAGCCAATTTTCGGAAGGAATTACATCATCGTCTAAAATATATACGTATGGAGTTTTTGCATGTAATGCCAAGCTAAACCTTCCGAAATACCCAAGGTCATCTGTATTTACCTGATAATCAACCAATGGGTACTTATGTGTTAAATCGAGGTCGGGATCTAAGTTAAATTTACAATGATATATAAAAATCTTCGTTGGCAGAAGAGTTTGACGAAGAAGTGCCTGAATCTGTTCTTCCACGTTGTTCCGTTTCCAAACAGTAATAATTACCGTGATCATCTATTTAGTTTCATTTATAATTTTGAATTAACAGATTAAGATATTTTGAGAGACCAAAAAAGTACAATAATAATCCTAATTAGATTTTAAGTACACATTTTTAAATTGAGAATATTTAACAATGGATTTTCTTAAGATCTCGTAAATTTCGATTCTGTTAGAAATTTTTTGTTTTATTTAGGTATCTATCTTTAGTACGGATTAGTTTAATATATTGAATATTTCAAGAATTTACCATGATTGTCGGTTTCTATCCCGGTTTTAAAAGAAGAACCATTTACTCTTTCTAACCTGTGGCTCCAAGAGTAGATGACGAATTTTTGCCTCCATTCTTTATAAAAAAAATCTAGAAAAGCTGTGCTATTAAAGGGGACAAAAAAAGCACTTCCCTCAAAGATTACTTTTCGAAATTTCTGTTCTAATGCATTTTGAAAATAAAGACCGTTATGGAAGACAACGTGATTTTCTTTTCTTCGATACAACCAAAGATCAATGAAAGGAAATTTATATGAGTAATTTTCAATCGGCTCTCCTTCTTCGCTCCAGATCTTGAAAAATTCTGTTCCTGTTCTTTCTTCTATTTTGCTTTCGATTTGCAATCTTTTGTCCTCTTTAATAAAATTTTTAAATTTATTAAAATCATTTTCATCTATACCCAGATCTATATCATCATCCCATGGAATGATGCTCCCGTGCTGCACATAGCCAAGTAGTGTTCCACCATGTAATAATAGTTCTATATTTAATTTGGTCGCAATTTCAGATAAAATAGACAATATGTTTTGAGCTAATTGCTTCTGATCAATTGTCCAAGCGTTGTATTTATCGACTTTCAGACTAATCTCCCTCAATCTTCCCGTGTGAACATAGGAGCGATCAAAATCTATATCAAACCATTTTTTATCTTCAAAAAATAAATTAATTTCTTCTTTTAATCCCCGTTCGATTAATTCATCATCTACAGGTTGCTTTATAATATAATCAGGCAAAAGTTTTTTTGCACCTTCTTTACTCAAAAAGTATACGCAACTTCCCCAATAATACCCCAGTATATACTCTTTATCTTTTGGGGTACTATTACTCTTATCAAATGGAAAGAAAACATCCCAATTTTCAGAGAAAGAGTTGACAGCTTTTTCTATGAATTCAAAATCTTGTTTGAGTGAAACGTTATCTTCCATTACGAGACAAAAATCTTCTTCTGACTTGAAGAATTCACTCCAGATGTGTTTGTGTACGTTATGAATGTTTATTTCTTCTTTAGACAGTTGAAACCCATACTTTTTACTCATATAAACATTATCCAATAGCGAATTGCAATTGTCCAATGCTTCTACTATAATAATCTTAAAATTATCATCTGATAACTTTGTTTTTTCTTTAAAAAGATTAAGGGCATTAGGTGTTTCCTTTGGAATTATTCTATAAACTATCACATCTGTCCTAAATAAATTTTAGGATTGGATTTCTGT
>NZ_DKSQ01000088.1:0-10213 GCF_002472765.1 Empedobacter sp. UBA7252 | reverse complement strand
ATATTATTTATTTAGTTGCTCCTTATTGTATTTCGACTGATGATCTAAATTATATTTATGATACGATTCGTCAAGCTTTAATCGAATTGTTTTAATGTTAAGTTCTAAATGACGCTTATAAGATTAAAAAGATAAAAAAATCTCCCTTTTGGGAGATTTTAGTTTATATAATATTGTCAAATATTTGAAAATTATCATTTTATGATAAATGTTCTCTTATTTTTTTGATTAAAAAGCTTCCCTTAGTTTTGCAAAAAAAATAGTTTGTCTTTTCGATTTCGAGTCCATTTATCTAATAAATCCATTTATGTTATAGCGCTTATTGTAAGTGTTATTGCTGTTTTTGCTCTTGTTATATTGAGTTTTTTAATTAATAAAGAAAGTCAAAAAAATAATGATGAGTTTGTCAAAAAAAGTTTTTTGAGGAAATATGAAGCAGTTGAATTTGAGTTTAAAAACATCGAAGAATATCAAGAAGTTTTAAAAAAAGTTGTTAAAAAGACAAGTGAAAAAAATGTAGCAGATCATTTTTTGGTTTTGAATGAATTAAATTCAAATCGAAAGTTAATTCGCCATGATTGGTTTTCTATTCATTCTTTAGAAACAAATCATTTTCCTGATGAATCAACCCTTTCAAAAGCTATCAATCAACCAAATATTAAAGAATTTCAATCGATATATACTACAAAAAATCAACAGATTGATAATTTTTTGTTGGATTATAAGGATACATTGTATTGGGTAAATTACGATTCTATCAAGTTGTCTAATGGACAAAATATGTATTACGGTTCGACGATTAATCTGTTTGATTTGTATAATTTTTTTACGACAGTAGATGCAACTTCGTCCAATTATATGTATGTTTTCAATAAAGATGGAATTTGTATTACGCATCCTAATGAAAAATTTATTGGGAAAAATGTTTTCGATTTTACAGATATTCAGCCAAGCGATACGATAACGAGCACAATTAATTCTAATTTTTCGCAAGATTTATATACGTTGAATGATGCTTCGTCCGAGTTTATAAAAGATACGGATATCAAACGTTTTATAAAACCTTTACACACCAAGAATTTTGATGGATATATTGTCGTGAATCATTTGAGTTATATCATTGATGAAAATGTAGAACGAACTAAATTTTATGTAGGTTTTATTTTCTTGGGAACTGTTTTTTTAATTATCATTATCTTTTTGTTATTCAATAAAATAACATCTAAAACATACAAGGAAAAAGCGTTTGTAATCGAAGAAAAAAATAGGTTATCAATTGAAAATGAAAAGATTAAAAATGCGAATACTCTAACGCAATTACAACAATTAAAGAATCAGATTAATCCACATTTTTTATTCAATTCGTTGAATTCACTTTATATGTTAATTGGTTTGAACAAAGAGAATGCGCAGAAATTCACGATGAATCTTTCTAAAATTTACCGATATCTTATTGTTCCGCCAAAGGAAAATATAGTGCTTGTAAAAAAGGAATTAGATTTTATTGCACAATACATGGATTTGCATAAAAGTAGATTTTCGGAAGAATTGATTTTTGATTTACAAATCGAAGATTCGAAAAGCTTAGAAAAAAACATTCCATATTTGGCATTACAGATTGTTGTAGAAAATGCAATAAAACATAATATTGCTACAATTGATCAACCTTTGACTATAAATATTGTTGTAAAATCTGATTTGATTATCGTCAAAAATACTTTTCAGAAAAAAAATAAAGCGACAGAAAATGAGAAATTTGGTTTAAACTATTTACAAAAAATCTATCATTTTTATCAAATTGATAATTTCTCAACAAAAGTAGAAAATGAAGAATTTATTTGTTTTTTACCTTATATCGAACCAAAATATCCATTCACTCCAAAAAACTAACCACTCACTCCAAAAAACTATTATTATAAGAAAACTGCGCTTAAGTTTATGCCATAATTAATGATAATTTAATGTTCGAATGAGTCATAATAAGGAAAGAAAGAATTATAAATTAGCACTATATCTTGGTTTGGCAATGTCTTCGGCTGTTGTTTATGGACAAAAGAAAGAGGATAAAAAAGCTGAAAAAGATAAAACAGAGAAAAAGGATTCTACTGTAACGAAAGTTAAAAAAATAGATGAATTAATCAAGAAAGGAAGCTACAAGAAAGGTTTGTTTAATACCATTCAAGTAAAAACTGATATCTATTTCGAAATTCCAGATAGTTTATTTGGACGCCAATTTTTGGTTGTGAATAAATTGTCTCAAGTTCCAATGGAAGTTAACGAAGCGGGCTTGAACAAAGGAATGAATTACGAAAACAAAGTGATTTCTTTTTATCATGATAAAGTAGCTAAAAAAGTGTGGGTCAAAACAATTGTTCCACAAGTTTCTTCACCTAAAAATGACGCAATCACAGCTTCTGTAAAGGATAATTTCTCAGAATCGATTATTGAGGTTTTTGATATAGAAGCTCAAAATAATGATTCTACAGCTGTTGCGATTAAAGTGAACAAAATTTTTGATGGAAATCAAAAAAGTTTTAATGATGTATTAACGAACATAGGTTTAGGAGGTTCGGTAAAGGCAAATCTATCGTATGTGGAAAATGTGAAAACATTTCCAGAAAACATTGTGGTTAAGTCTCAGTTAACGACAAGTGTAAATGAAGGAGGGGTAGATTTGGCTGTTACCTTAGGTGTTACAAGTAATATTGTTTTACTTTCGACAACTCCTATGCAACCTAGGTTAGCAGATAATCGTGTGGGATATTTCACAGAAAAACATTGGTTTTTTAATGATGCTCAACACAAAATGGAAGATCAACGCTTTATTACAAAATGGCGTTTGGAACCAAAAGACGAGGATAAGGAAAAATATCTAAAAGGTGAATTAGTAGAACCTAAGAAACCAATTATTTATTACATCGATCCTTCGACACCAAAACAATGGCGCCAAAAAATTATTGCTGGTGTACACGATTGGCAAGTTGCTTTTGAGCAAGCTGGTTTCAAAAATGCGATTATAGCAAAAGAACCAACTGCTGATGACAAAGATTTTGATATTGATGATGTACGTTACTCAGTAATTACGTATGCAGCTTCACCAAAGTCAAATGCAATGGGACCTTCTGTGGTTGATCCGCGTAGTGGTGAAATTTTAGAGGCGGATATTATTTGGTGGCACAATGTAATGACTTCTTTGCATGATTGGATGCGTATTCAAACAGGTCCAATTGATCCAAAAGCAAGAGGAAATAAATTTAGTGATGAACACATGGGAGAAGCAATTCGTTTTGTGTCTTCTCATGAAGTAGGACATACATTTGGTCTGAAACATAATATGGGCGCTTCTTTTTCTTATCCAGTAGAATCTTTACGTTCGAAAGAATTTACAGATAAAATGGGTGGAACTGCACCGTCTATTATGGATTATGCGCGTTATAATTATGTGGCACAGCCAGAAGATGGTGTTACAGCAATTACGCCAAAAATCGGTTTGTATGATAAATATGCAATCGAATGGGGATATCGTTGGTTTCCAAATCAAGAAACAGAAAAAGCATCGCTTCGTAAAATGATTGAAAAGCACGAAGATGATCCAATGTATTTTTATGGTGAACAACAAAGCTATTTAAGTACAATTGATCCGCGTTCTCAATCAGAAGATTTAGGTGATGATGCTGTTTTGGCAAGTGAATATGGAATGAAAAATCTAAAACGTGTTTCAGAAAATATCTTGAAATGGACGTACGAAGATGGAAAAAGCTATATCAACACAGGGAAACTTTATTACCAAACAATAGGGCAGTGGGATTTATATTCTAATCATGTTTTAGCAAATGTTGGTGGGATTTATTTAAACAACACTTATTTCGGAATTGATAAAAAAGCATACGAACCAGTTCCTGCAGATATGCAACGTAAAGCAGTTAATTATTTAAACGAAAATGTGATTCAATTACCAAAATGGTTATTCTTTAATGATATTTTAGATAAAACGTATGCAATCAAAAATTCGCCAATGGGACCTTACGAGCAAACGCCGTATACATTAGCGAGAGAAATGCAATATGGATTGATTTATAATTTATTTACTGACGATCGCTTATTGCGCATGTTAGAAAATGAATTGAAACACCAAGAATTAAAATCTAATGAAAAAATTTATACAGTTGAAAATTTATTTGATCAAGTAAGAAGTGCAGCTTTTGATAAAAAATCAAACTTAACTATTCTTGAAAAAATGACTCAAAAAAATTACGTTGATGCCTTAATCGTTTCAACAAACAAATTATTTGAAAAAACAACTGTAGCAGGACTTACAATTGACCAAAACCTACAAGTACCAACTATCTGTAATTATTTAGACGAAGAAAAAATGGCGCGTAACATTAACTATTCTTCTATGAAAAGAGTGTCGGAAGTGACAACCTATAAAAGAGCAGAATTGCAACGTGTTTTGACTTTGTTAAACAAGAAAAAGAATAATGGAGATGCGTCTACAAAAGCGCATTATGCTGATTTAATTATTCGTATTAAAGAAGCTTTAAAGTAAGATATAGAAATGAAAAAGACACTCATTCTTTTGCCACTTTTTGCGGCAAGTATTGCGTTTTCTCAAGAAAAGAGAGTGATTACAGGTTCGGTTCAAGACGAAAAATCGTTGGTTGGAATTGCTGGTGCGTCTGTTAAAATTGAAGCTCAATCAATTTCGACAAAAACAGATCAAAAAGGAATTATAGAAAGTGTAACGGTTGGTACTGTTACAGATGAAGATGGTTTCTTTTCATTAGAAGTACCTGCAGGTACAAAATCTGTATTAATTAGTTATTTAGGTTACGATTCTAAATTAGTTGAACTTTCTACAGATTTATCAACATATCATGTAAGCTTAAAATCAACTTTAGGTGAAGTTCTTCCAGAAAATAATGATTTAAAAGAAGTTGTTGTTACAGGTTATCAAAAAATTGAAAAACGGAAACTAACATCGGCAGTATCAACTGTAAAAATGGATGATATTCAACAAGCTGGTGTTGCTAGTGTTGATCAATTGTTAAGCGGACAAATTGCTGGTGTAGCTGTTTCTACAGAAACTGGTTCGCCTGGTTCACCAAGTAAAATTAGAATTCGTGGTACGGCTTCTCTTTCTGGTCCACAAGATCCGTTATGGGTGATTGATGGTTTACCATTAGAAGGAAATGATGTGCCAAACTTTAACGATAAAGATAACATCGATCAATTGCAAAACTTTTCTATAGCTGGATTAAATCCAAACGATATCGAAGATATTACAATCCTTAAAGATGCTGCTGCAACAGCTATTTATGGTGCAAGAGCTGCAAATGGTGTAATTTCGATTACAACAAAACGCGGTAAAAAAGGCGCTATGACGGTTAATTTTTCTGCGAATACATTTGTAACAGCTCGTCCAGATTTTGGTCGTTTAAATTTACTAAATGCTTCTCAGAAAGTTGATCTTGAATTAATGCTTGCTAGTCGCGATGATTTAACGTATCGTACTGATAAAGGCGAAGTAATGCGAATTTTGCAAAAGAATGGTCAATTAAATGCTTTACGAAATGGAGGTTTTAATTCTTTAGATCTTATCACGCAAAATCAAATTAATTCTTTACGAAATAACACAACCGATTGGGGAAAATTATTGTATCGTAATGCAATTAATACACAATACGGTTTGAGTATTTCAGGAGGAAATGATCGTTCTGATTATTACTTCTCATTAGGATATTATGATGAGCAAGGAACAACGATCGGAACAGGTTTTGAACGTTATAATCTTACTTTAAAAAACAATTATAAACTTAACGATAAATTAGATGTAGGGATTTCTATTTTTGCAACTTCAAGTGATAAAAAATCTTTTGTAACAGATGCAGATGCGTCTATCAATCCGATTAATTATTCACGAAATGCGAATCCATATTTATCTCCATTCAATGCAGATGGTTCTTATCGTTATGACAACGATATTGATGGATTTGAAGATCGTTCTGTTCCATTCAATTTTATCGAAGAAAGAGAAAACACAAATTATACATTAAAAAACCGTTCGTTAAAAGGTATTATTGATCTTAATTATCAATTAGCAAAAGGTTTAAAATTAACATCTCAATTCGGAATTCAGTACGATAGTAACAAAACAGAAAAATACGCTGAGCAAGAAACTTATTTTACGCGTAAAATGAAAGAAGGAACGCGTTATTATAAATCTGGACAATATTTGTATTTCTTACCTGACGGAGGAGTTAAACAAAATTGGGATAACGAATTTTTTCAATATAACTGGAAGTTACAAGGAACATATAGTACTACGATTAACAATCGTCACGAAATTGATTTGATGGCTGGGACAGAAATTCGTCATACACAAAACGAAACGACTTTAACACGTGCTTTTGGTTACAATAAAACGACGAAAACAGGAACGCCAATCGTTTTCCCAAATTCAAGTTTTGCAGCAGAAAAACGTTACGAAACGTATAGAGAAATGCCAACGGAAGAAAATGCTTATGTATCTACATTTGCAACCGCTTCGTATACATTAGACAGAAAATATACAGTTTTTGGTAGTGTTCGTTATGATGGTACAAATTTATTCGGTGTTAATAAAAAATATAAATACTTACCAATTTGGGCAGTTTCTGCTTCTTGGTTAGTTTCAAAAGAATCGTTTATGGAGAACATCGATTTTATTTCGAATCTTCGTTTACGCGCTTCTTATGGTTTACAAGGAAATATTGATCGTAATACTTCACCTTTCTTTATTGGTGAATATAATGATGCAACAATTTTACCAGGTAATAAAGAAGATATTATCAATGCGATTAATTTACCAAATGATTTGTTGCGTTGGGAAAAAACAACGAATACAAATGTTGGGTTAGATTTAGGTCTTTTCAAAAATCGTATCAACCTTGCTGTTGATGTTTACAATCGTAAAGGAACAGATATGATTAGTATGCGCGAAACACCATTAGAAACAGGTTTTGAATATACAATGGTGAATTGGGGAGAATTAACAAACAAAGGTTTCGAGATTGCTTTAACAACTCGCAACATTGATAAGAAAAACTTTAAATGGTCGACAACAATTAATTTTGCGCACAACAAAAGTAAAGTTCTTAAAGAGCAACAACGTGAAAATAGTTTAATTCCATCTCGTGAAGGTTTACCTGTAAATGCAATTTTTGCTTTAAAAACAGCTGGATTTGACGAATACGGAAATCCAATGTTTTGGAAAGGAGATGAAAAAGTTTCTGCAAAAGAATTCTTTGCTTTATATGACTTATACGAAGATTTTTTACCAGGAGAAATTGTGGATTCTAAATTAACAAGCGAAGAAAAACGTAAATTATTTACTTATATCGGAGATCGCGATCCTAAATTTACAGGAGGTATTATCAATAATTTCAAAATTCACAATTTTGATTTAACGATTTCTGCAGCATTCAATTTAAAACAAACGGTGATGAAAACACCTTCTTATCGTGGAATGGAATTGGATCCAGGTCGTAATTATACGCAAGATATTTTCGAGGCAGGTTCTACACTTCCAGGAATTACAAGTCCAATTAAAGGAGATAACGATAGTTGGATGGCGAACAAATGGTTTGCAGGAAACAATGCAAACGCGTACAATTTATTAGACATTTGGGCGAAAGAAATTAGTTATATGCGAATCAGTAGTATTCGTCTTGGTTATACTTTACCAAACAAATATGTTGAGGTTGTCGGTTTCAAAAGCGCTCGTTTTAGCTTAGAAGGACGTAATTTATTTGTATTTAGTAATGGATACAAAGGTTATTTTGATCCAGAAACTTACGGAAATATTTATGCACAACCAATTGCTAAATCTGTAACAGTAGGACTTAATGTTTCTTTCTAAATTTTAAATCAAATGAAAAAAATATTTTTATTATTAAGCATAGTTGCAGTTAGCTTTACAGCAGTTAGTTGTGACAATTACTTGGATATTGAACCAGATGGAAAAGTGATTCCAAAAACGGTAGAAGATTACCGTATGGTTTTAACGAATTCTTATTCAAAATATCCAACACACAAGTCGTTGACAGCTTTACGTACGGATGAGGTTACATTGAATGAATACTCAAATGACTTTATTTCGTACCGAGAAATTGCACAATGGAAGGATACAAATCCAGATCAAATATCAATTCAATTTCCTTGGGTTAGTTTTTATACGGTGATTTTTTATGCCAATCAAATCATCAACGAAGGACCAAAAACAATGGAAAACTCTGCTGAAAAAGATCAATTATTAGCAGAAGCTTATGCGTTACGTGCGTATGCGTATTTTGATTTGGTGAATTTATACGGAAAACCATATAATTCAGCAACAGCAAGTACAGACAAAGGTGTTCCTCTAAATTTAAAAGTAGATTTAGAAGCAACGCTTAAACCATCATCTGTTCAAGAAGTTTATAATCATATTGAGTCTGATTTATTGCAAGCGACAAAGTTGATGAAAATGAATCAGCAATTAGCTGGATTAAATTATAGATTCTCGAATGCAGCTTTAAAAGCTTTAGAAGCAAGAATCGCTTTGTATAAAAATGAATGGCAAAAAGCAATTGATTTTTCTGATTCTACATTAAAAATCAAAGGTGATTTAGTGAATCTGAACACAACAAAACAAGTTCCAAATCATTATACATCTGCCGAATCTATTTTAGCTTTAGACAATACATTGAATCCTGCAATTCAGTATATGTCATATGCTTCACCAGAACTGTTAAGTAGTTATGATACAGAAAATGATCTACGTTTTCCGCTTTATTTTGAGAAAAGTGGATCAAAATATAAAGTTATCAAAGGTGGAAATTCAGAGTTCAAAACGTCTTTCCGCGTAGCTGAATTATATTTTATCAAAGCTGAATCATATTTGAAATTAAATAAGTTAGATCAAGCAAAAGCAACTTTATTTTCAGTTTTACAAAATCGTTATACAGCAACTGGTTTTGCAAAATTACAAACAGAAATTTCTGCGATGAATTCTACTGAATTGATGAAGTTTATTTTAGATGAACGTTTTAGAGAATTTGCGTTAGAAGGACAACGTTGGTACGATTTACGTCGAGCAAATCAAAAACAAATTATACATCAAATTTCAGGTAAAGAGTATATTTTACAAGAAAATGATGTTCGTTATACAATAGAAATTCCACAAGCAGCTAAGCTCAATAATCCTCATTTATAACATTTTTAGACCGTCTTTATTCATCATTTAGACGGTTTTTTTATACTTTTGCATTCATGAAAATTGCAATTGTAGAGGACGAATTATTGGCGGTTACTTATCTAAAAAATCTGTTAGAGGAGCAATCGATTGTTGATATTTCTTCAATTACAATTTTGCGCTCAACAAAGCAAGCAACGGAGTTTTTTAGAGATAATTCGGTTGATTTAATCTTCATGGATATTCATTTGGGTGATGGGAAAAGTTTCGAGATTTTTCAGGAAGTTGAGATTCTAACGCCAATTATTTTTATCACTGCTTATGATGAATATGCGATGAAAGTTTTCAAGCATTTTACGATAGATTATATTCTGAAACCCTTTGAAGTAGAGGAGTTGCATATTGCATTGCAAAAATTCAAGACTATTCGAACTAGTTTTGATATTTCACCAACATTACAATCGATAGCTGTTTTAGAAAATTCACCGTCCGAGATTATGCATCGTTTTTTGGTAACGAATGGTAACAAATTACGTTCGGTAGAAGAACACGAAATTGCTTATTTTTTTGCTTCGGGAAAACATCTTTTTATAAAAACGAAAGATGAACAAACCTATATTTATGATGATACAATAAAGGATATTATAAATAAATTGGATGAAACTATTTTCTTCAAAATCAATCGAAAATTTATTGTTCACATTGATGCAATTACTGAAATAATAAGATATTCAAGTCAAAAAATTGAAATCCATCTTCAACCAAAATCCGAAGCTGAACAAGCTATTTTTATTAGTAAAACACAGATTAATGCTTGGATGGATTGGATGAATAGGTAAAAAAAATCTCACATTTGTGAGATTTTAATTAACTTATAATGTTACTTTTTTATTAAAATCACCCGTAGTGCATTTAGGTAATATTAATTTTTAATTTGTTAATATTTCTATTTTGGTTTCTGTTTATTGATTGAATAATAGTAAGGGTTAGTATTTTTGATAG
>NZ_DKSQ01000042.1:0-11910 GCF_002472765.1 Empedobacter sp. UBA7252 | reverse complement strand
AATCTTATAAGCGTCATTTAGAACTTAACATTAAAACAATTCGATTAAAGCTTGACGAATCGTATCATAAATATAATTTAGATCATCAGTCGAAATACAATAAGGAGGAACTAAATAAATAATATTCCCTAAAGGACGCAATAATATACCTTTCTCTAAAAAGTAAGGATATAGCTTTTCGTGTATATCACTAAAATAAGATGTTTCTTCATTTGTATTCCATTCCAACGCCAAAATAGTGCCGCATTGTCTTATCACTTTTACTTTAGGATGATCTTGAATAGACACAACAAAATGTTGATGTTGATGTACAATATTTGCTATTTGCTGTTGTATAGAAGTCTGTAATAACAAATCAAGACTTGCTAACGCAGCGGTACACGCTAATGGACTTGCCGTAAAAGAATGCCCGTGAAATAACGTCTTATTCAAATCATCAGCATAAAAGGCTTGGTAAATTCTATCTGTACAAGTTGTAACGCCCAAAGGCAAAGTACCACCTGTTAAACCTTTCGAAAAACACATAATATCTGGAACTTCTGTCAAATGATTTGCTGCAAATAATTTACCTGTACGACCAAATCCTACAAAAATCTCATCTTGAATCATTAAAATATGATATGCTCTACAGCAACTCATCAATTGATCTAAATATTCAGCCTCATGCATCAACATCCCCGAAGCTCCTTGAACCAAAGGTTCGTAAATAAAACACGCTACTTTAGTTGCAACTTCTTTTATTTGCGATTTAATCGCTTCTATATTTTCTGCATTCGGCGTATCAATAAATATAACATCAAAAAGCTTTTCACTAAAAGGTTCTGTCCAAATTCCTCTTCCACTTACAGACATCGCGCCAAAAGTATCACCATGATAGGCATTTTTGAACGCTAAAATCACAGGTCTATCTTCTTTTTTATTGAAATGATATTGTAAACACATTTTTAATGCTACCTCAATCGCTGTTGATCCATTGTCGCTATAAAATGCTTTCTTTTGATTTTGAGGTAAAAGAGCCAACAAACGTTCAGACAATTCAATTGCAGGTCGATGCGTAAATCCTGCAAAAATAACATGTTCCAAAGTTGTTAGCTGTTCGTGCATTTTTTGTGCAATATACGGATGCGCATGTCCATGCAGCGTTACCCACCACGATGAAACAGCGTCAATATATTGTTTGTTATTTTCATCGTAAATATAACTTCCTTCTCCTCTTACAATTGGAATAATATTATTGGCTTTTTTCATCTGCGTATAAGGATGCCAATTCACCAACTGATCGCGTTCTTTTAATGTGTACATGTCTGAGTTGTTTCTTGTTTAACCATTGGTATTAAACCTAAATTTTCAAACATTTTCATATCCTCTGTTACCCCAGGATTAGGCGTTACCAGTAAGGTTTCACGCTCTCCTGTAAAAATCGAATTCGCTCCAGCCATAAAACACCAAGCTTGTTCAACTTCCGTCATTTCTATTCGACCAGCACTTAAACGCACAACCGAAGAAGGCATCACAATACGAGCTGTAGCAATCATACGAACCATATCCCAAATATCTACTTTCGGATTATTTTCTAAAGGTGTTCCTTTTACTCTTGCTAAAGCATTTACAGGTACAGATTCTGGATGTTTTGGCATTGTTGCCAAAGTTAATAGCATAGAAATTCGATCTTGATGCGTTTCTCCTAAGCCAATAATTCCACCCGAACAAACTGTAATCCCAGCCTTTCGCACATTTTGTATTGTATTGATTCGATTATCAAATTTACGAGTAGAAATAATCTCATCGTAATAAGCTTCGGAAGTATCTAAATTATGATTATAAGCGTGTAAACCTGCTTCTTGCAAACGAATTGCCTGCTCTTCTGTCAACATTCCTAATGTACAACATACTTCTAATCCCAATTCATTTACACCTTTAACCATTTCGATTATTCGATCAAAATCTCGATTATTTCGTACTTCTCGCCAAGCAGCTGCCATGCAAAAACGTGATGAGCCCGCTTCTTTTGCTTTCTTTGCATGTGCTAATACTGTTGCAGTTGGTAACAAAGCTTCTACTTTAATATCGGTATGATAACGCGCTGCTTGTCCGCAATATGAGCAATCTTCGGGACAACCACCTGTTTTTACAGATAACAAGGTGCATACTTGTACTTCTCTTGCATTGTGCCATTCTCGATGTTTTTTGGATGCGTGATATACTAAATCTAATAATGGTTGATGATAGATTTTTTCGATTTCTTCTTTCGTCCAATCATGGCGTGTTTCGTTTGATACTTTCATTGTATTTTAAATATTAAATTGATACTTAATTGTTTCTGCTATATTTCTCACTTCGCTTGAGTTTATTGAATTGAGTTTTGGTATAATGATGATAGAAATATCCGGAGACAAATGATTTTTTATAACACGAGAAGTGTCTTCATCAAACTCTCCATTAAACACAAAATATTCGATAGCGATATTTCTTAATTTCAGTATTTCAATCGTTAATAATGTATGATTAATACAACCCAAGTAATTCGTTGCAACCATAACTACTGGAAGATTAAACTGCTGAATAAGATCAATCATAAAATCTTCTTCATTAATAGGAACAAATAATCCTCCTGCTCCTTCAACAATAAGAGAATTGGTTGTTTTGGGAAATTCAAAATCATTTAAATTAATCTCAATATCTTCTTCTTTTGCAGATTGATGAGGCGAAGCGGCTTTTTGCAAGCGATAACGTTCTTGATGAATTTTCAGTTCTGGAGAAGTTAACGATTTTACCAACAAACTATCTGATGAATCTAAATCTCCCGATTGTATTGGTTTCCAATAATCAGCTTGTAAAACTTCAGTTAATATTGCTGAAACCATCGTTTTCCCAACTTCTGTTCCTATCCCTGTAACAAATAATTGTTTAGACATTTTCTTTTATCTTTTCTATTAATTGATTAATTTCTTCTTGTGTGTTAAAAGCATGCAAACAGATTCTTAAGCGCTCTTCTGCTACTGTAGGCGGAAATACTGCAAAAGTGTTTATTCCTGCCTCTTCTAATTGATTTTGGATTTTGGTTAATTGACTCCTAGACACAAACTTTAGAATTTGAATTGGACTATTTTTATTTGAAGAACTCGTTAAGCCACTATTTCTAAAATGTGAGATATTATATTGTAAACTTTCTTGAAGCGATTTATTTTCTTTGATAAACTGATAACCTTTTCGTAAACCTGTCACATGAAAATCAGCAATAGCTGTGGTGTAAATAAAAGGTGAAGCATAATTAATGAGATAATCAATCACTAACTGATTAGCTAAAATCGTGGCACCGCTCATTCCCATCGCTTTTCCATAAGTTACAACCGTTGCAAACACTTTGCATTGTAAACCGAATTGATGAACCAATCCGTAACCAAAAACACCAAAAGCATGAGCTTCATCTACCACTAATGCTGCATTGTATTTATTGGCTAATTCAACCAGTTCAATTAATGGAGCACAATCACCATCCATCGAATACAAACTTTCTACCGCGATAAAACAACGCTCTTTTACTCTTTGCAATAGTTTCTCTAAATGATCTAAATCGTTATGTTTAAACTTTATTTTTTTTGCGTTGGATAATTTAATCCCGTCATGTACTGATCGATGTATATTTTCATCAACTAAAACAACATCATGTCGAGTTAAAAGTGCAGAAAAAAGTGCTAAATTGGCATTATATCCAGATGAAAAAAGTAATGCAGCTTCCACTTTATGTTCATTTGCTATCATCTCTTCCGTTTCACTTAGATAATCAGAATTCCCACTAATCAAACGTGCTCCAGTAGAACCATAAAGTAAAGATGGTTGCGCTATAAACTCATTTAAAATCTGCTGATGTAAGATTTCATTTTTAGCTAATCCTAAATAATCATTACTATAAAAATCAATTCCAGAAGAACGAACTTTTAATGTTCTTTTAATTCCTTTTTGTTCTCTTTCAAATAGAGATAGTCGCAATGAATTAAAAAATTTCGACATTATTCAGTTCATTTTCAATTGCAGAAATCCAATTCATAAATAACACTTCTTCTAGTTGTATCACTTGATTTGCATAGATTTTCCATTCTCTATGAAATTCTTTTAATTGTGAAATCATTTCTTCAAGATGACCTTCTTCTTCAACAATAATAGATTTTACCATCACTTTTTGTTGATGCGCCGTCAAAATATCTTGATATATTGGATACAATTCATCTGCCCTCACTTCTATAGCGTAAGTCACAAACAAATAAGCTGCGTATTTTAAATCTTCCCCATCAAGATTAAATTCTTTCTTCAACAAACGACAAACCTGAATATCTAATTGATGTAAATAATACATTGTTGCTTTTGGTGCTAAAAGATAAATAGGCTCATAATTGACACAAGCATCTGGAATTAATTTTATAATTTGCTTTTTCAAATAATAAGCATGGCGATGTTCCTCAGCTGCATGTTTCAATTGGATAAGATTCACAAAAGTTTTGTGCTCACATGCCGAAATCTTTCGTGCTCCTGCATTTTCCATAAACGAAAGTGTATTAAGCCACTTTACATGTAATTTTGGTTCTAAAACAATATGATTTAATAATTTTTTCAATTGATTTTATTTTTGACCAAAATTATAAGTCCAACGGATTGTATATACATTCCACTTTTATAATAAATGATAGTCCGGATATATTAAACCCATTCTAAAATCTCTGAAAAAGGTTGTAGAATCATCACTATAAAGAAGTTGAATAATGAAAACTATTATTACAGAAAAATTCATTATTCATGTATTAATTCTATCTTTTACGATTAGATTTTTCTAAATAGCTACTTTAATCTTATTTTTGCAAAAATTTTTAAATTGAGTACTCGAGAAAATTGGATAAGTTGCAAGAATTGTAATGGACTTGGAAAAAAAAGTCAAGGAGTTTCGAAAAGGAAACTATCGCGTTATGAATCAGCTGTTGCTCAATCTAAAAAGAATGAAAATTTTATTACTCCAAATAAACCAAAAAGTTCGATGCAGATCTGTACTGTCTGCTCAGGAACCGGTTTGACAACTACAAATGAACATCCATCACCCAACGAAAAAAAATATCCTCATGTTGCAATTGTCGGAGCTGGAATTGGTGGAATTGCATTAGCATTAGCGTGTTTACATCGTCAAATTCCTTTTACACTTTTTGAACGTGATCGAGCTTTCAACGATCGTTCCCAAGGTTATGGACTAACGTTACAGCAAGCTAGTAAAGAATTAAAAAAATTTGGAATCCAAACTTTAGAGGAAGGAATCGTTTCTACATTGCATTTAGCACATACTATAGAAGGAAATGTGATTGGCGAATGGGGAATAAGAAAATTGCAAGATAAAGAAGCGATTGAAGCTAAAAACAAAAATAAACATACCAATATTCACATTGCGAGACAATCTTTACGCTTAGCTTTTTTAAATCAATTAGGTGGCAATAATCAAGTTTTATGGAATCATCAATTAGTCGATTTTAATGTTGATGATAAAATAGAATTAACGTTTGATGTTGATGGAATTCAAAAACACTTTAAAGCTGATTTACTTGTTGGTGCTGATGGCATACGAAGTATAGTTCGTCGATTGATTATAAATGAGGAAAATACTCCATTACGTTATTTGGGGTGTATTGTTATTTTAGGTATTTGTAAACTGGATGCTTTAACTAATTTAGAAAATCATTTGTTGGATGGAGTAACGGTATTTCAAACAGCAAATGGAACTGAACGAATGTATATGATGCCTTATGACAAAGATTCGGTTATGTGGCAATTTAGTTTTCCAATGTTAGAAAATGAAGCGATAGCTTTGAGTAAAAAAGGTTCAGAGGCTTTAAAAATAGAAGTTGCTAAAAGAACGCATTGGCACTCTCCTATTCCTGAAATTATTGCAGCTACAGAACCCAAACAAATCACTGGATACCCCGTTTATGATCGAGATTTATTAATGTCAAATTTACTAGAAAATGCTGGCTCTGTCACTTTAATTGGCGATGCAGCTCATCCTATGAGTCCTTTTAAAGGACAAGGTGCAAATCAAGCTTTATTAGATGCTTTATTGTTAGCACAAAAAATAACATCAGCTTATAATAATATTCAAAATAAACAGATTAATTTACGTGAAGAAGTTTTACAACAATATGAAAAAGAGATGATGGAACGAAGTAGCGTTAAAGTGAAAAAGTCAGCAGATGCCGCAAAATTTTTACATTCAGATATTGTACTTCAAGAAGGTAACGTAACGTTTGGTTCTAAGTGGTCTTCTACTTTATAATTAATTATTCTAGATTTACTCATTCATAATCAATAAAAAAGGAGTTTTTACCTTTTGATAAAAACTCCTTTATATAAAACAACTACACAAATTATTTCAGGAATTTCTGTTGATATTCTTTTCTATATGCATAATAAAATACAACTGGAAGAATTGTAAAGGATAAGATTAAACAAATAATTAATCCTCCTACAATCATAATTGCCAAAGGCTTTTGAATTTCTGATCCCATTCCGGTAGAAAGTGCTGCTGGTAATAATCCCATCGATCCCATAAGCGCAATCATCACAACAGGGCGTATTCTACTTTTAACACCATTGACTATTGCTTCTTTTAATTGCATTTTATGCTTTAAATTATCTCGAATAACACCAATTAGAACAATTCCATCAATCGTTGCTACTCCAAAAAGAATAATAAAACCTATTCCCGCAGATATACCAAAAATGGTTCCTGTTACCCAAAGCGAAATAAATCCTCCAATAAAAGCAAAAGGCAGTGTTAATGCAGCTATCGCTGTGTCTTTTACATTTCCGAAATTGGTATACAATAATAATAAAATCAAAACTAACGAAATCGGAACGACCATTGCTAATTGTTTTGCTGCACGCTCTTTACTTTCGAATTCACCAGCCCATTCCATGTAATTTTCTTTCGGTAATTTAACTTCTTTCGCCACTACTTTCTTCGCTTCATCGATTGTACTTCCTAAATCACGACCTTCTATACTGAATCCTACACCGATATATCGACTATTTCCTTCTCGATAAATAAAAGCAGGTCCTGTTTGATAACCAATTGTAGCTATTTCCTGCAAAGGAACATTGTTCCCATTACTTGTTGGAATCAAAATATTTCCAATTTTCTCAGGAGTATCTCTATAAGCTTCCTGAAAACGAAGAATAACATCAAACTGTCGATCATTTTCATAAAACTTAGTAGCTGCTTGTCCACCAATTGTCATTTCAATTACTGCCTGAACATCCGCTGTACTAATACCATATTTCGCCATTTTTGAATCACTCAATTCTATTCTAAGTTCAGGTAAACCAATATTTTTATAAACATTGATATCCGTTATTCCATTTACTTTTTCGATAGAAGTAGCGACCTTGTTTGCATATTTTTCTAAATCATACAAATCATCACCAAAAATCTTAATAACTAATGAACTTTTTACACCAGCTACATATTCTTCGACATTATCTTGAATGGGTTGCGAAAATCCAAATACAATTCCTGGATAATGATTTAGTTTATCTCGCATCTCTTGAATAATCTCTTCTTTTGAAATCTTGCGCTTCCAATCTTTTTCATCTTTTAATTGAACATTAAACTCAATATTAAAGAATCCTGTTGGATCTGTTCCATCATTTGGACGACCTGTTTGTGTTAAAATAAAATCAATTTCATCACAATCTTTCTGCATCAACTCTTTCATCTCTTTTGTTAATCGAGTTGATTCTTGTAAATTGACACTATTTGGTAAAGTTGCACGAATGTAAATTGCTCCTTCATTCAGTTTTGGAAGAAATTCTGATCCATAATGCGAGAACTTAAACAAACAAAGAGCTAAAATTCCTAAAAAGATTCCTATTGTTGCCTTTTTATAACGAAATGCAGTTTCATATAATCCAAAAATAGTTTTCTGAAAAAATCGAGTAATAAAGTTCTCTTTCTCCTCCATATTTTTCTTAAAAAGCAACTTACACATTGCAGGA
Source organism: Empedobacter sp. UBA7252 (assembly GCF_002472765.1). Classification (NCBI taxonomy): domain Bacteria; kingdom Pseudomonadati; phylum Bacteroidota; class Flavobacteriia; order Flavobacteriales; family Weeksellaceae; genus Empedobacter; species Empedobacter sp. UBA7252. Next base: position 3,882 of record NZ_DKSQ01000042.1, on the reverse strand, counting down.
ACATAAGTTAGACTTAATATTAAAGATCCTAATAATGCGTATCCTAATGTAAATGCTAAAGGAGAGAACATTTTACCTTCCACTTTTTGGAATGAAAATATCGGTAATAAAGCAACAATAAGAATAAGTAAGGCAAAGAAAATATAAGAAGCTACACTTCCTGCACTTTTCTTTATAACACCCATTTTACTCATTTTTGCGAAACGTTCTGCTCCTACTTTATGTTGCATTGTAGCTAAAGCAACAAAAACTGTTTCTACAATTACCAAAGTTCCTTCTAACAACAATCCAAAATCCAGTGACCCCATTGAAATTAAATTCGCTGGTAATCCTTGTATTTTCAACATGATAATTGCGAACAAAAATGAAAGCGGAATAACCGAAGCTACAATAAATGTTGATTTCCAATTATATAAAAAAACAAAAACAATTAATGATACCAATAAAATACCTTCAATAATATTTTTAGAAACCGTATGTACTGTATTATCCACCAATTTGGTACGATCTACAACTGTTTCAATTTTCACATTATCTGGTAAAGTTCTTGTATTCAATTCTTCAATCTTCGCTTTCAGATTTTCAATGACTTCGGATGGATTTTCACCACGCAACATCACAACAATTCCTTCTACCATATCATCATGCTTATTGTAACCAACTTGCCCCAAACGTGGTTTATTCGAAATGACAACATCTGCCACATTTTTGATCAAAATTGGTGTAGAACCATTTAGAGCGACAGTAATATTTCCGATATCCTCTATCTTATCTAGTAAACCAACACCACGAACTACATAAGCTTGATCTCCTTGCTGAATCACATCTCCACCAACATTTATATTTGATTTAGAAACTGCTTCATAAACATCTAAAGGCGATAAATTATAATTCTTTAATTCTGTTGGATTAATTTTAATTTCATACGTTTTTTCTTCTCCACCAAAACTTACAACATCTGCAACTCCTGATACAGAAAGCAATTCACGTTCTATTACCCAATCTTGTATCGCGGTAACTTCCTTGATCGGTAAATCACTTTTGATCACATAACGAAAAATCTCTCCTGTAGCACCAGAAGGCGGTTCAATATCTGCATCAGCTCCTTCTGGTAAATCAACTCCACTCAATTTATTCGATACATATTGTTGTGCATAAAAATCATCTACTCCATCTTCAAACTGAACCGTTACAACAGATAATCCGAAAAGAGAAATTGAACGAATATTAGATTTATGCGGAATACTATTCATTACTTTTGAAACTGGTAGAGTCACCAATTTTTCCATTTCCTCAGCACTTCTTCCTGGCCATTGTGTTATAATACGAGCTCTAGTATTTGTTACATCCGGAAATGCCTCTATTGGTGTATGTTTTAAAGAAAATATACCTGCAAAGAGTAATGCAAATACAGCAAATAAAACAAAGGTTGTATTTCGTAACGAAAAAGTTACGACTGATTGTACTAACTTTTTCATTTATTATTTATTTAATTCCTCAAATATCATTAGAGCGTTTCGAGAAATAACTTTCTCATTTGGAGCAAACTTTTCGCTAACAAATGTGAATTCTTCATTCTGACCAATCGTCGTAATTTTTCGAATATCCATTGTACAATCATTTTTATATACCACCACATATTCCTTGTTGTTCTCAAAAACTTTGGCTTTGTTTGGTATCGCAAATGCATTTCCTACAATATTTTGTTTATCGATAATAATATCTGCACTCAAACCTGGCATCAAGTTCAAATCTTGATTTTCTAACACAACACGCGCTTTCAAAACGTGTTCATTTTCATCAAACACATTGTATATTTTATCAATTTTTCCAACATAAATTCGATCAGGATACGCCATAGATTTCACTTTTACAGCATCTCCTTTTTTTACATATTGCAGATTATTGGCGTAAATATTTACCATTACCCAAACTTGTTTCAAATTAGAAATAGAAAATAAATTATCTTCTGAATCTGAAATAATAGATTGACCAACGCTCATGTTTTTCTGAACGATATAACCATTTTTAGGTGATAAAATCTGGAATTGACCATTGCCAACCGCACGATACATTCTCAAGGTTGCATTGATTTTATCAATTTCAATTTGCGTTGATTGTAATTCGTGTTCTGCCTCTGTAACTTCGGGTTGAGAAGCCATTCCATCATTCAACAATTCTTTTTTCGACTTGATTTGTTTTCGAATCAAATCCATTTGATTTTGATGATAACGCTTTTGCTGTACCAAATCCAACACTTCGTTCGATTTTACAACTGCCAAAACTTGACCTTGACGCACATAATCACCTAATTCAAAATTCACTTTATCTACCACTCCTTGCAGCAAACTTTTAAAACCAACCAAGTCATTTTCGTTGTATTCAATTTTTCCTGACAAGGTTAATTGTTCGTGAATCGGCTGCTCTAAAACAGCTACAATTTCAGTTGACTTTTTCAATTGTTCGTTCAAACAAAATTTGTCTTCTTTTACCGCTTCTTTCGGGGCTTCTTGCTTGTTACAACTACTTAAAACCAAAGTAAAAGCAGCTAAAAAATAAAAACTTTTTTTCATCATTTTATAAATCTTGTCCAACGATATAATTTAGTTCTTCGAATGTGTTTTGATAATTTTCCAATAAATCCAAATAAGCTTTTTGAGATTCGCGATAAGCCTGCGTAAAATCAATAAATTCTAATAAAGTGATTTGTTTATTTTGGAGATGTTTTTTGTAATTGTCAATCATGGTTAGTTGCTCTTGATTGTTCAATTTTTTCCACTGAATAAGAGCTTTATCCAATTGACTAATTTGATTTTGAAGTCGATCGATCGAAATATCTAACTCAGAATGTAGCGCATTTTTCGTAATTTGTTGTTGATTCAGTACAATTTCTGAAGCTTTGATGTTTCCTTTATTCGTATTGAAAATCGGTAAATCAATGCTTACACCTACACCTACAAAATCGCGCATAATATTTCCACCACGATCATAATTTACCTGAAAAGCCAAATCTGGTGTACGTTGCGCTTTTTCTAAAATCAATTGTTTTTCAGCTAAATTGATTTCATTTTCTTGTTTTTTTAACGCTATATTTTGCTCTTTTGCTAATTGTTTAGCATTGAATGGGATTGATTTGGAATGAGAATTGAATCTTGAAAAATCGATTTCATTTACATTTAAATCTGAGTTTTGCGTTAACAATCGAAGTTTATTAATGTATTCAATTTCTTGATTTTCTAGCTCAATTTGATCTTTTTGTAAACCGATTAATTCTGTTTGAAGTCTGTAAAAATCTGCTTTCGGAACATTTTTTAAATCTGCTTGTCGCTGATATTGCGTCATCATCTGTTCAAATAAATCAATACTATTTTGCAATTCTTTCTTTTCAGATTGAATACGCGCCAACGAAAAATATGTTTGTCTCAATTCTTTTTTCAGCTCACGCAACAATTCCTCATACTCAAAAAGTGCCGAATTCTTTTCTAATTCTTTAATCGCAACACGCTTTTTTCGTTTACCTGCCGTTTCAATTAATTGCTCTAATTCGACAGAAATTTGTTGATTATTCCCGTATTTACCGAATAAATAAGGCTGTTCTTCTACATTATAAGTTTTCCAAAGATTAACCTCAGAAATACTCAACGTTGGATTTTGCCATAATTTCTCCTGAATAATTTCAGCATCAATTCTGTCAACATTGAATTTATTCGCAATGAGTGCATAATTTTTTTGTAAAAACGCGGCTTCTAGATTGTCCAACGTTACGTTTTGCGCCTGTGTTTGCATCGCAAAAATAATTGGAATTGCAGTATAATAGATCTTCTTCACTTCTACTCTTTTTGAAAATTCAAAAGTAAAAGTGTAAGATTAAGGCGAGTTTTA
>NZ_DKSQ01000022.1:11867-13533 GCF_002472765.1 Empedobacter sp. UBA7252 | reverse complement strand
TTTCGACTTTTTTATTTTTATAATTTTTTAACCTTTTCCAGCTAAACGATCCACCACATATTCTATTTGTGTTTTCCCGTGCGGTTTTGGTTTTCCTTCTGCATCTAAATTTACCATTGTAATTCGATCGACTGTAATAATGGTTTCATGCGTCATTTTGTTACGTACTTCACATTGTAAAACCAATGAAGTTGTTCCAAATTTCACCACCTCAATTCCTATTTCTACAATATCACCTTCACGCGCCGAAGCCATAAAGTTGATTTCCGACATATATTTAGTTACAACATGTGAATTTTCTAATTGCACAATGCTATATAACGCCGCTTCTTCATCAATCCAAGCCAAAAGTTTTCCTCCAAAAAGTGTTTTATTTGGATTAAGATCTTCGGGTTTTACCCATTTACGAGTGTGAAATTTCATAGTTCTCTGTTTTAAGTTCTTGTTTATTTTCTGTTGCCAAATGATTCGCATCCGAAATAAACTTAACTAAATTTACAGCATATTTTCCATCTAACAAAGATTCATTGTGACGAATTAACGCATCAGAAATCTCGGTAATGGCGTTGGGATGAAAATTCTTTTGTTCAGTAGAAATTTTGTTTGAACAACACACATTTTTTAAATCAGAATAAATCATTTGATTAAGATATTGATCTCCAATCTTAATTGTTCCTTTCTCCGCAATAAGCGTGATATTACTTTCGAAATTTTTATTGAAAACTGACGTTGTATAAATCATATGTCCGATTGCTCCATCAGCCGTAAAATCAACACAACCCGAATCATCAAATTCTGTCACTTCTTGATGTGTAAAATTGAAACTTTTAGAATTTGTACAAATTACCTCATCAAACCAAAAATTCATGATATCAACAAAATGTGAAAATTGAGTAAACAAAACACCTCCGTCCATTTCTTGGTTTCCGTGCCATTCGCGCAACTTGTAATAATTCTTGTTACGATTCCAATAGCAATTAATATTCACCATGAAAACTTTTCCTAACGAATTATTGTCAATCAAATTCTTTACATATTGCACAACTGGAGAAAAACGAAGTTGCATCGACGTAAAAACTCTAAGATTTTTCTCTTCCGCAACTTTCAATATTTCCTTTGCATCTTCTACAGTTAATGCAATTGGTTTTTCAATCAAAACATTTTTCCCAGCTTTTAAACAACGAATCGCATGTTCGCGGTGCAAACCATTTGGCGTAGCAATCACAACAACATCAGTTTCTTGATCTTCGTTCAAAAAACTTTCAAGTGTTGAATAACCTTTGAAAGGTAAATCTTCTGGTAAATTAAAATCAATCACCGAAATTAAATGTGCGTTTTCCGTTTCCTCTATCGCTTGTTGATGTACACGTCCAATATGACCGTAGCCTAAAATGGAAAAATTCTTCATTGAATTTATTTAATAATTTTTTCTAATATCTTTTGTGTGATTAGATATGTTGGTTTTACACCTGTTAATCCTAAACCTCCAGAAGCCAATGTACTTCCTGTTTCTAATGGATTATCTGAAGCGTAATATGCGTACATTACTTTAACATCTTTATCGATGTGATGTCTAATTTTTGACGCAACCTGAATCGCTTTTTGGTAATGCGCTCCTTCCATTTCTAATCCAATTGCTTGGAAAGACGAATTCTTGAAATACTCT
>NZ_DKSQ01000022.1:0-11801 GCF_002472765.1 Empedobacter sp. UBA7252 | reverse complement strand
CTAAAACGTCTTTATTTTGTAATGATGTTCCTAAAACCGAAATCATTGGTCCTTCGTAAACACCTAAACCTTGTCCTTCGAAATCTGCAGCGGTTAATTCGTTATCAAAAACATAATTATCTGTTGTTCCTTCGAAAACATGCGCTGTAGCAATCATTATATCACCTTTTATTCCTTCAAGAATACCAGCTTTACCCATAATCGCAACAGATTTTACATTCATTTTGAATTTTACATCTCCTACTTTGTATGGTTTCAACAACTCATCCATCGCCTCAAATGCTTGCTCACCAAAGGCATAATCCATTACAATAATCACCTCATTGTTCTTATCTTTTGCATAAGAAAACGCAGAATTGGCAATGTTTACTTTAGATAAATCAATAATCTGAACATCGATATTTGTTCCTGATTGATCTTTGATGTAAACTAAACCATTTTGTTGAGTGTATTCATTTAACGAATCACGCAACATTTTGTTGTTTGCCGCACTCAAATCTTCGTAAATTTCTACACCATCATTTTTGTATTTTCTTTTTAATCCATCATAGGCATACAACATGTTAGACACACTATGCATATTAGCAGAAATAATGTGAATGTTTTTATCTTGAAGATTATTTTCGAATAATACACGTTTGATTTCATTCGCCCATTTTTCTCCAATCATATGATGACCAATCGATTCACGTAAAGTTGACGTAAATGTAATTTCACGTTTCTTTGTTCCGATACGATCTTGTTGGCTAGTATAGCCCATCCAATAAACTACACGGAAAAAATAATCTTTGTCGTCTGCTTTACTGAAATAATGATGAATTTCTTGTGTTTCTTCAAATGTTCTTCCTAAAATCGTCGATAAATGCATCAAAGCAACTTCGCGTTCTTTTCGAGAAATTTCAACTTCATTAAATGCAACATTTTCGATAAATTCCCACGCTCTACTTTTAGAAAGTGTTTCGTTACTAAATGCTCTATTTCTGATTTTATCCGCTTCGTTATATAAAAACGTTAAGTGCGTTAACACATCATAAATGTCAGAACGACCGCGAGAAATTTCGATATTCATCTGGTCATCATCAATTCTATAACAAAAACGACGACGTTTTGCAGGAATAATTGGTGTAAAAATAGAACGATCATAGCCTTCGTCAGATGTAAAAGACACATATGGCGTTTCTACAATTCCTTCTGGTAAACGATCTAAAACATACATTAATCCACTTAATTCTACTTTGTTTGGATCTGTCATTGATCCGTAGATTTCAGGATTAATTTCGAATAATAAATTTCTTAATATTTTTCCAGGTGCACCAGATGGACGGTACACTCCTCTATGAAATAAATGACGCATAGAGATATATAATCTTTCAATAGCGTCAGTAGATCTTCTTGCTCTTGTTATTGACATAATAATTTTTTTTTTACTTTTTTTGGTTGTTTAATTCTTGTTGAATGTCCATTAATTCATCGTACCATTCTTGTCCAAATTTTCGGACCAACGAATCTTTTGCAAATGTTGCAACATTCACTTTCAATTCTTTTCCTAAGGTACAAGCATCTGAGCAGATATCCCATACATCATAGTTCACAGAAGTGAAATTTGAATATTCCTTAACACGAACTGGATACAAATGACAAGAAATTGGTTTTTTATAATCGACCTTTCCGTCTTCGTATGCTTTTTCAATACCGCATTTTGAAAAACCATTTTCTTCGAAAACTAAATAGGCGCATTCGCGATTATTGACTAATGGAGTTACCCAATCACCGTCAGTATCCATTGTGTATTTACCTTCTTGCTCAATCACCGCAATTCCTTCGGGACGCAAATAAGGTTTTACATCTTCATAAATATCGTCTAATACAGTTAGTTCGTCATCATTCAAAGGCGCTCCTGCGTCACCTTCTACACAACAAATCCCTTTACATTTGTTAAGATTACAAACAAAATCTTCATTTAGTAGTTCTTCAGATACAAGGGTTTTTCCTATTTGGAACATGTTACATTAAATTTTGTAACATGCAAAGGTACGGAAAATTCCTCAGAAAAATGTAATTTTGTAAAAGAATAATGGATAATCTACTTTCAAAAATCAATCATCCTAAGGAACTTAGGACTTTTGAAGCGTCTCAATTAACTGCTTTAGCTCACGAGATGCGCGAGTTTATTTTGGATACTTTGAGTGTAAAACCAGGACATTTAGGTGCTAGTTTGGGTGTGATTGAATTAACGATTGCATTACATTATCACTACAATACACCTAAAGATTTGTTGATTTGGGATGTAGGTCATCAATGTTATCCACATAAAATTTTGACTGGTCGTCAACAAATTTTCGATTCTCTTCGTCAGAAAGATGGTATTTCTGGTTTTCCAACGCGTACAGAAAGTGAGTTTGATACATTTGGAACGGGACATTCTTCTACATCTATTTCAGCAATTGTTGGGATGGCAACAGCAGATAAAATCAATCAAATCAATAGAAAACATATTGCAATTATTGGTGACGCATCAATTACTTCTGGAATGAGTTTAGAAGCATTGAATCACCTTGGATCGACAGATTTGGATGTTTTAGTGATTTTGAATGATAATGATATCGGAATTGATCCTTCGGTTGGTGGTTTGAAAAAACATTTTAAATCATTAGAAAATCAATCCGAAAATATCTTTACCAATTTTGGTTTAAATTTCATCGGAACAATTGATGGGCACAACTTTGATGAATTACTGAATGCTTTCAATAAAGCTGATTCAATCAGAGGTCCAAAAGTTTTACACATCAAAACAACAAAAGGAAAAGGTTACGAACAAGCCGAAATCGATCAAGTAAAATGGCATGCTCCTGGTTTGTTCGATAAAGAAACGGGTGAAATAAAATCGAAGAAAAAAGAAAAATCGTATCAAGATGTTTTTGGAAAAACCATGCATCAATTACTTGAAAATAATTCACAAATTGTAGCCATAACGCCTGCTATGTTAACAGGAAGCAATTTAGTAAAATGTCATCAAGATTTCCCAAAACGAGTTTTTGATGTCGGAATTACAGAACAACATGCGGTAACGTTTGCAGCTGGTCTGGCGACGCAAAACACCATTCCGTATTGTATGATTTATTCGACATTTTTACAACGTGCCTACGACCAAGTGATACACGATGTAGCGTTACAGAATCTACCAGTTGTGTTTTGTATTGATCGTGCAGGATTCGTTGGTACAGATGGCGCAACGCATCATGGTTATTTTGATATAGCATATTTACGCGAAATTCCAAATATGATTGTGTCTTCGCCTCGAAACGAAAAAGATTTCAAAAATCTATTGTATACAGCACAGTTTACAACTCGTCCTTTTGCAATTCGTTATCCAAAAAATAATATCCAAACAAGTAATTCTAAAGTCGAAAAAATAGAAATCGGTAAATCTGAAATTATTTTTGAAGGAAATCAATTAGCAATTCTTTCGACTGGATTGATTAGTTCTCGAATCGAAGAAATTATCATCCAAAATCATCTTCAAGATAAAGTTGCTTTGATTGATTTTCCTTTTATCAAACCTTTAGATGAATCTCGTTTAAAAGCTATTTCGTTGAAATATTCTACCATACTAACTTTTGAAGATGGGATTAAAAAAGGAGGTTTTGGAAGTGGAATTTTAGAGTTTCTGAATTCAATACATTACAAAGGAAATATTACAATCAACGGTTATCCAGACGAATTTATCGAACACGCTTCGATTACCGAATTAGAAGAAATCGTTGGTTTGGATGATGAATCAATTTTGGAAATGATAAAAAGTTATTTGTAATGGAAAATGAGTATTTAGAAAAAGCTTTAGTTGGTTTTTTATTAGGTCTAGGAATGTTAATATTTATATCTCCTTTCTATTATCCATATTATAAAAATAAAAAATCGAAACCTAAATTTGGAATTGATTATGCAGTAAAAAGAGAAAATAAATTAGACCATTTAAAAGACGGTTTTAAAGTTTTAGCTTATAATCGATTAATAGGTGGAATTATAATAGGATTTTTCCTGATAATTTCTTCAATTGTCTATTTGGTTTTAGGAATTATTGAATATTTTTAAACTTAATAATTTTCGGTACGAGAGTTGTAATAGCTTTTTCTAATTTATAAACACAACAACAATGAAAAAAATAATCGGTTTATCTTTTATAGCAGTATTGTTAACATTGCAATCTTGCGGTACAACAAGCAACATGCAAGAATTCTACAAAAAATATGATAATCAATCTACTGTAATTCCTTTACCTTCTTTTGCGTTGAAATTAGCTGGAAAAGCTGGTGGAACAGATTTATTTAATTATTTAAAATCGGCTAAAGTTTTTGTTGTTTCAGATGCTGGACAAGGAAAGCAAAAAAGAATCATGAATGATTTGCAGTCATCTATGCGTGGTGAAAAATATGAGAACTTAGTAAAATTCAAAGCGAAAGACAGCCGTTTGAACATTTCATTACAAGAAGATGGCGGACGAGTTAAGAAAATGATTTTTGGAATTAACGGTTTACGAAATGTATTGGTTATCGATTCGAAATTAGATATTCCTAGAACAGATTTAGACAAAATTTTGGACAAAGTTTCGGCTGAAGATATTGCAGATTTAGCAGATATTTTGAAATAATATAGGAAGCCAGCTAATTTGCTGGCTTTTTCTTTTGAAATTACTTTGTAACTTTGTCGCATGAGTGGAAAATTATATTTGGTTCCGACGCCAATCGGAAATTTGGGAGATATGACATTTAGAGCGGTTGATGTGCTAAAAGAATCGGATGTGATTTTGGCAGAAGACACGCGAAATAGTGGTATTTTACTGAAACATTTCGAAATTTCTACTCCAATGCGTAGCTACCATATGCACAATGAGCATCAAGCAACTGAAGATATTATTCGTCAGCTAAAAGATGGTCAAATCATTTCGATTATTACTGATGCCGGAACTCCAGGTATTTCTGATCCAGGTTATTTATTAGCAAAAGAATGTGTAGCAAATAATATCGTAATCGAATGTTTACCAGGTGCAACCGCTTTTGTTCCTGCATTAGTTGTTTCTGGATTACCAAATAATGAATTTACTTTTGTTGGATTTTTACCTGTGAAAAAAGGTCGAAAATCGAAATTAGATTCATTAGTAGAAGAAAAGAAAACGATGATTTTCTACGAATCTCCACATAAAATTGGACGCACATTAAAAGATTTAGCCGAAGCTTTTGGAGCTGAACGCAAAGCAAGTTTATCACGCGAAATCTCGAAAAAATTTGAAGAAACTTTACGCGGAACATTAACTGAATTAGCCGAAATAGCTGAAAAAAGAAATTTAAAAGGTGAAATGGTTTTGGTTATAGAAGGACATCATTAATCGTTGAAGCGAATATCTTTGATATTCAATTGCCAAGTTCCTTTTCCTTGCCAATAATTCATTCCGATTGTGTAAACCATATCAAACGATTGTCCTTTCTCTAATTTTGGTCCAAATTTCCCTAATTTGAAACCAATTGCAGGAAACGTAATACGTGTATCTCGCTGATGTACGTACAAACGCGCGTGTTCTTTACCAACTAATCGGAAATCCGTTGCTAATAAATCCTTCGAAATAAAAACAGGATTCATATTATCTGGTCCAAAAGGCGCCATTCGCATCACCGATTCCAAGAAAGAACGTGTCATATCCTTAAAAGAAATCTCTTTATCGATCAAAATTGATGGCGTAAAATGTTTTCCATTCGACATTTCTTTCACTGTTTGATCAAATCTAATCTTGAATTCTTCAAAGTTTTCTTCTTTCATTGCCAAACCAGCAGCAGCCATATGTCCACCAAACTGTGTTAACAAATCTTTGTTTTTTTCGATTGCCGAATGTATGTCAAACTCTTGAATAGAGCGAGCCGAACATACAATTTCGCCTTCATTATTCTTCGTGCAAACAATGGTTGGTTTATAATACAAATCGACCAAACGAGAAGCAACAATTCCGATTACTCCTTTATTCCAAGAAGCATCGTAAACAATGGTCGAATATTTTTCTTTGGTATTAATTTGATCCAGTTGAAAAAGTGCATCATGTGTCATATCAAGATCCAAGGTTTTGCGTTCATTATTTAATGAATTTATATCATTCAAATATTTACGGCAATCCTCTTCATCTGTACTCAACATAAAACGAACCGCTTCCGAACCGTGTTTTATACGACCTGCAGCATTAATTTTTGGCGCAATAGAAAAAACAACATTCGAAATATTGACATTATTTTTAATATTAGTCGGAATTAATTGCTGAAAAGCTAAACGAGGTTCTGAATTTAATCGTTTCAAACCAGCAAAAGCCAATACACGATTTTCTCCTGTAATCGGAACAATATCAGCCGCAATACTTACTGCAACTAAATCTAAAAGAGATAAAAGATTTTCTTTCGGAAGATTAAATTTCTCGGTATAAGCTTGTACCAATTTAAACCCAACGCCACAACCGCTCAAATCTTTGTAAGGATAGCGACAACCTTTTTGTTTCGGATCTAAAACAGCGTACGCTTTTGGCACAGAACGATCTGGTAAATGGTGATCACAAATAATATAATCTATGCCTTTTGATTGTGCATATTTTATTTCTTCGTGTGCTTTAATCCCACAGTCTAAAGCAATAACAAGTGAAATATTATTTTGTACAGCGAATTCTATACTTTGTTGAGAGATTCCATAACCTTCATTATTTCGGTCTGGAATATAAAAAAAGACTTTCGAGTAGATAGAAGTCAGAAATTCGTAAAACAAAGTTACAGCTGTCGTTCCATCTACATCGTAGTCTCCAAATATTAAGATATTTTCTTCATCATCAATTGCATTTTTGATACGTGAAACCGCATCAGACATTCCTTTCATCAAAAAAGGATCATGCAATTCGTCTAAGGATGGATTAAAATACGATTTGGCTTGAGCAAAATTCGTAATTCCACGTTGGACTAATAAAATAGCAAGCACCTCAGATATGTTAAGCGATTCTCTTAAATCCTTAACAACTTCAGTATTGGGCTGTTCTTTTATTTCCCATCTTTTTTCCATCTCTTTAATTTACATATTTTTTAATTAGAGAGAAGGGTAAAGCGAATATTATTTTGATTTATTTGCTTCTTTCACGTATTTATCTAACGCCATTGTCATTGAAGGCGTTTGTGGTGTTGGCACCTCAATGTCTACACGTAATCCCATCTCTTTTGCTTGATCTACTGTCGATTTTCCGAAAACGGCAATTCTTGTATTTTCTTGCACGAAATCTGGGAAATTTTCAAATAATGATTTGATTCCTGAAGGTGTAAAGAATACTAAAATATCGTATTTTACATCAGACAAATCAGATAAATCACTCGATACAGTTCTAAACAAAGTTGCTTTTTGCCAAGTTAATCCTAAACTATCTAATAAAGTAGGAACATTTGGTTTTAAAACATCAGATGCTGGTAATAAGAAGTTTTCGTCTTTGTGCTTTTTAAATAAAGGCACCATATCCGCAAAAACTTTTTCTCCAATATAAATTTTACGTTTTCTGTAAACAATGTATTTCTGTAAATAGAATGCAATTGCTTCTGATTCGCAAAAATATTTCATAGAGTCAGGAACAGTAAAGCGCATTTCTTCTGCTAAACGAAAAAAATGATCAATAGCGTTTCTACTTGTAAAAATTACAGCAGTCACTTTGCTAAAGTCAATTTTTTGTTGTCTTACTTCTTTAGCGTCTATTCCGACAACTTGGATAAATGGTCTAAAATCAATTTTGATTTTATTTCTTTTTTCAATCTCGTAGTATGGCGAGTTTTCTGCCTGAGGCTTAGGTTGAGATACTAATATTGATTTAACTTTCATAGTAATTTTAGATTACTTTACCTACAATTAATAGTTTTGCTAATACCATTATAGGTAAAATTTCTAGGGTGCAAAGGTACAAAATATTATAATACCAAACTGATTTATTGTCACTTATTTGTTTTGCATATATATGATAAATTTCGAATATTCTATTCAAAAACAACAAAATAAAGCCAATCACCATCAAGTAATCTTTGTTAATTTGTGTGTAAAAAAACAAAAAACAAATAATAAGTAAGAGTAAAACATTTTTTGCATTAACAAAACTCGAACTTTTCATAAAATATGAAACAGAACTAGATTCGTAGAAAACACGATAAAAAATTACCTCAATCATCAACCTAAAGAGCATAATCAAACTGATTAAACCAAAGGTAATTCCGACACGTGAAAGATAATAAAACTTAAAATTTGGAATATGATTATACGTAATATCAAAATACGAAACCAACAACAAACTTATCAGTAAAACCGTCACACCATTGACAATAAAACTAAATAACGTCGTATTATCATCTGTAAAACTCATGTATTCGGTTTTATTATCTAGCGTTTTGAAATTTTTCGCAAACAAGTATTTTGCTGCACAAACCAATAACAAACACACCGTCAAAGCAATAAGAACAGTATCATTGCCAAGTGTATTTTTTCCTATCGAGATTAAATCGTTTGTTTTCATAATTTTTTCAAAAATACAAAAGACTAACAATCTTATAACTATCTTTATGCCCACAAAATAATATTTATGTCGGACAAATTAGTTATTATCCCGACCTATAACGAAAAAGAAAACATAGAAGCCATTATTCGTGCAGCTTTGGCTGTTGACGGAGCATTTGATGTGCTTATTGTTGACGACAGTTCTCCAGACGGAACGAATGATATTGTAAAACGTTTGATTCCTGAGTTTAATGGACGTTTGCATTTAGAAATTCGTACCACAAAAGATGGTTTAGGACGCGCTTATGTACATGGATTTAAGTGGGCTTTAGCAAATAAATACGAATATATTTTCGAAATGGATGCCGATTTTTCGCATAATCCAAATGATTTACCTCGCTTATACCAAGCTTTAGCAGATGGTGCCGATTTAGCTATTGGCTCACGCTATTCTAATGGTGTAAATGTTGTGAATTGGCCAATGAACAGAGTTTTATTGTCTTATTTTGCGTCGAAATATGTGAGCATCATCACGCGATTACCTGTTCATGATGCTACAGCAGGGTTTGTTGGTTATAGAGCAAACGTGTTGAAGTCTCTGGATTTGGATAAAATACAATTCAAAGGGTATGGATTTCAGATTGAAATGAAGTACAAAACTTGGATTAAAAAATTTACACTAAAAGAAGTTCCAATTATATTTACAGACAGAACTTTAGGCGAATCAAAAATTAGTTCTGATATTATTGGAGAAGCCGTTTTTGGTGTAATTTCGTTACGATTAAGAAAAATATTTGGCAAATTATGAAAAACTTGATCTTTTTATCACTGATTTTTTTGAGTATTTTTAGTTGCGCACCAAAAAATTACGACAAACCAAAAGATCTCATCGGTAAATCTGAAATGATTGATATTCTTACTGATTTATATATTAGTCAACAAGGATTGCAGATGTTTCCTATTCAAAATCAAGATCAAAGTATCGATTTAGCAAAAGATGCGGTAGATATTATGAAAAATTATGATATCACATTTCATCAATTTTCTGAGAGTTACAAATATTATATGATGCAACCTGAAAAATTCAAAGAAATGCTGAATGATGTGAAAATAAATCTTGAAGATAAATTATCTGACGAAGAAAAAGAGCGTCAAAAAAATCAAAAGAATAGCTTAAATAATACCATAAAAGCAGAAAAATAACAAAAACCCTCAAGTGAATCACTTGAGTTTTTTTTTGTTTACTATATTTTAGTATACATAATTTTTTTTTAAATAAAATCGAGGCTTTCCAAATGGAAAACCTCTAAAAATGTTATATTTCTCTATGAGGAGAAGATATATATAAAAAATGTTATCACGATGGATTCTGTTCACACAACGGATTCGAATTGATTTCAGCGACAGGAATTATCCATTGCCATTTTAAATCTGTTGGCTCTATTGTATAAACGTTGTTAATAACAGTTGCATTGTGATTTGCTCCTGTACGATCTAATTTTTGACCTAATCGTTTTAAATCGAAGAATCTAAATCCTTCTCCCCATAATTCGATTCGTCTATTCAGTAAAATCTGTTGATAATATGCATCCCCAGAAGTTGTAAATCCTGTGAAAGATGTATCCCTTGCTTTTTCTAAAGTTGTTAATACTGCTTTAGATTCTGTTTCTTTTCCTAATTTATATAACGCTTCTGCTTCTATCAAATACATTTCTGCCACACGCATAAACGGTACATCTCCTAAAGAACTTGATGTACTTTGTGCTAAAAATTTTTGAGATGTATATGCAAATAGTGAATAGTTAGACGGTAAATCTAAACTTGTATGCTTTCCTGTCGGATCCACAACTTGCGTACGAACATCTGTTGTTGGAAAAGCATTGTACAAATTGGTATTCATCACTTTTGGAGCAGTACGAATTTGAGATGAATTGTAATTTCGAGACATATAAGCATGGAAATTTCCGAAATAGTCGGATTGATCTTCTTGAATTGTTACGCCCCACATCCATTCTGGATTTGAATAATCATTAAACCCAGCTTTGTATTGCGTTTGTGACATTAACGAAAATTGTGATTTTACCTCGTTAGCATATTCAGCAGCTTTTGCATAATCTTGCTGAACCAAAGCAACTCTTGCCATAATACCTTTTACATTTTCGATCGAAAAATGTGAAGCATTAGACGCTTTTTTTCCTGTTAAATAAGTTTCTGCTTTGGCTAAATCATTCCAAATTTCAGTATAAACTTCTTGTACAGTTGCACGCGTTTTTGGATCAACATCTTTTGGATCATCTCTTAAAACAACTCCTAAATCAGAATTTGCGGCACCTGCTACATATCTTTTACCATACAACTGAACTAATTGAAAATATCCAAATGCACGGTAAGCATAGGCTTCTCCAATAGCTTGATCTTTTATATCCTGATCTCCCGATGCATCATCTCCGTATGTAATAATGTTATTAGCATTTTTGATCATTTCGTACCAAAATGTCCAAGGATAAGATGAAGTTGTAGAAGAATTGTTGCTTTGAGAAATCCATCTTAATTCACTTACAAACCAGCCATTTCCAGTAGAAGGAAATACAACATCTTCTCCCATTACATCTGTAATAATCAGTTGTGCTGTATAACCATTATTACCTTGAGATTCATTTTGTCTAACATACATATTTCTATGCATTCCATTTATTGCAGCCATTAAGTTATCTGCTGTAGAATAAATTGTTTGATCACTTACTGAGGATGTCGGAACAACATCTAAATAATCATCATTACATGATGATAACGAAAATGATGATAATCCAATAACTACTAGTAATAATTTTATCTTTTTCATTGTAAATTCATTTTTTTAGAAAGAAACATTTAGTCCTAAACTTACTGTTCGAGACGGAGTGTAACGATAAGTTGTTGTACCGTTGAATGACTGCGCTGGTTCTAAACCTTGTCTTGCGGTCCAAGAATATAAATTCTCACCAGAAACATAAACTTTCAAATTGCTTAAACCAATTCCTTCAATTGCTCGTTTATCGAAATTGTAACCTAATTGTACTGTTTTGATTGTTAAATAATCTGAACTAACCAACCATCTTGACGAAGCAGCAGAAGCATTTGTTGTATTCGCAGTACTCATAATTGGCACATTTGTAACATCTCCTGGACTTTTCCAAGCTGATAACATATCTGTACTAATTGCTTGTCCTTGTGGATAAGAACTCATTAATAACGCATAATTACTATCATATGTTTTTCCT
>NZ_DKSQ01000036.1:0-26388 GCF_002472765.1 Empedobacter sp. UBA7252 | reverse complement strand
AGGCTTTTTTTGTGGGTATACTTTTTTGTAAAATGTACAAAGTAAAATGTAAGCTACCACATCTCCAGACTATGTTTTATAAAACAAGAAGCTTGCTTTCATCCAAGAAGAGCTTCTAATTAGTCAACTAGAAGCTTCTTCTTGATAAAAAGGAAGCTTCCTTTTTGCAACTAACTCAGAACTTACAACCAGCGTTAGGGAGAGTAGTCTAAATCCTTTTGTAGAAATTGGATTTTCTTACTTGTAATAGAATTTTATTCTACAAAAGATTGCAACGGATAGCCCGACCGAGCGATTTACATTTCTTGTTATTGAATTATTAAGAGATAATTGAGGGAGATTGTATAAATACGAGGAATAGAGCGAGTGAATGCCCAAATAAATTTTTCAATAGAAATATACTTTTATTGATAGGTTCATACTTAAGTATATGTGGAATATGGATTTGATTTCATAAAAAAAATATAAAATATAAACTATGTTCAAAATTATTAGAAGTTTATCATTTGAAATTTAATAGCTTTACAGCTTAATATTACTTAATTGGATCAGAAAATATTAGATCACATTTTAGATAAGGATTGGGAACAGGCTTTTAAACTTCTTGTAAAAGATTATCATCAGAGAGTTTATTGGCAAATTCGTCGTATGGTTTTGATTCATGAAGACGCAGATGATATTGCTCAAAATGTTTTTATAAAAATCTATCAAAATTTGAATTCATTCAAAAATGAATCAAAATTATCGACATGGATTTTTAGGATTACTTATAACGAAACCATCAATTTTATTCATAAAAATGCTAAAGAACAAAATGTTTCGTTTGAAGATTATTCGATGAATATTGCAGATGATTTATCTACGGATGAGTATTTTACAGGTGATGAAATTGAGTTGAAACTACAAAAAGCGATTGCAAGTTTGCCAGAAAAGCAGCGCGTAGTATTTATGATGAAATATTATGATGAAATGAAATATGAACAAATTTCTGAAATTTCAGGAACATCTGTTGGTGCGCTAAAGGCGTCTTATCATCATGCAGTTACAAAAATTAAAGAATTTTTAGAGGATGAAGATTAAACCTTTTTAACTTTTTTTTGTCTTATGAATGATATGAAAGAAAATGGATTAAAAAATAATTTTAAGGTTCCAGAGAATTATTTTAAGAATTTAGAAGATGAAATTTATTTTAAAAGCTTAAAACAAAAGGAAAATTATACAACCCCTACTAATTATTTTGACGATTTAGAACAGTCAATTTTATCGAAAACTATTGATAAAAAAGAAACAAAAGTTGTACATTTCAATATTTGGTGGGCTGCTGCTTGTATATTGCTATTAGCATTGGTTGTAACTCCTTTTGTGATTAATTCTACAGAAAAATCTACAGAAGTTGTGGATACAAAAACAGAAAATCATGTTTACGAGAAGATCTATGATTCGTATATAGTGAGTGATCAAAACAAAAAATCGTCCAATGTAACATTAGACGATTCTGATTTTGCTTTATATGATTATTAAGAAATTCTAAATAATTTCTGCACTTAAACCTCGGTTCAATAATTCTGTGCATCGAGGTTTTAAATCTTCTAATTCACCCGTCAAGACTTCGCATTTACCTTTGTAGTGAATCAAAATAGAACATTGTTCCGCTTGCTCTGGCGTGTGTTCACAAACATCAATCAACGATTCGATTACCCAATCAAAAGTATTCACATCATCATTGTAAACAATAATTTGATATTTGTGTGATTCCTGTTCCAATACATCAACAGCCGAATCTTTTTCCGTTTCCCACATGGGTTGCGTTGCGTATTTTGTCATATCATTTTATTTTTTGAAATGTAGCGCAATCCACTCATTTCGTTGTTTTTTAGATACAAATTTCAAACCATTTTCTGTACAAAAAGCTAAGATATCATCAAAATCTTGCTCCATCAATCCACTTAAAAATAAATCACCATTTTCATTCAAAACATTGATGTAAGAAGGAATTTGACTGATTAAAATATTTTTGTTGATATTCGCTAAAATAATGTCAAACTGTTTGCTTCCCAAAAGTGAATTATCACCCATTTTCGCATCTAAACTAACACCATTTCGTTTTCCATTTTCGATAGAATTTTCCACAGCCCACTCGTCAATATCGATACATTCTGCATAATTTGCACCACGTTTCATTCCTAAAATTGCAAGAATTGACGTTCCACAGCCCATGTCCAAAATATCTTTTCCTGTAAATTCAGTTTCCAAGATATATTCTACCATCAAATGTGTTGTAGAGTGATGTCCAGTCCCAAAAGACATTTTTGGTTGAATGATAATTTCGTACGGAATATTTTCAACTGTTTCGTGAAATTCTGCACGAATCAAACATTGGTCATTCACTAAAATTGGCGTGAAATTTTCTTCCCAAGTTGCATTCCAATTTTGTTGTTCAATTTCTTGACGCGTATAAGAAAAATCAATATTCTCGATAGAATCAATCACTTCTTTTACTTGGTCAATATTTTCGTCAGTTTTTGGCATGTAAGCATCAAAACCTTCTTCGTTTTCAACAAAACTTTCAAAGGGTAGTTCAGAAATCATTGCAATAATAATTTCATTAAAAGGCTCTACTTCCGCAACTTTAAATTTATATTCGATATAATTTGTCATAAAAAAATGTAGAAAACATCAAATTGTTTTCCAGCGCAAATTTACGATTTTTATAATTAATGATAAAGGAGATTATTTATCAAATGGAAAGTCCTTCAAACCAACCATCATTTCACGTTTTCCTGGAGGCCCAGGACGTTTTTGTACAATATAGCCCAAATCTTTCAAACCTCTTTTTATGGTTCCTTTCGCTGCATAAGTGGTAAAAATGGCAGATTTTTTAGTTAAAGAATCAACAATTTCTAACAATTCTTTTTCCCATAATTCTGGTTGAACACGAGAACCAAATGCATCAAAATAAACTAAATCAAAATTATTTTCGTTGATATTTTTCAGATTGAAAAAATCTTCTTCCACTTTCTTAACTTCAAAATATGGAGAAATTTTATTCCAATTTTCCCAATTTGAATGAAATAATTGTTGATAATAATCTAAAAACTCTTCTTTTCGATGTTCAAATTCCGGATAAAGTTTGAAAACATTTTCGAAATAATTCACCAATTCAAATTCTTCATCAGAAACTGGAAATTTTTCAATTCCAACATATTGCACTGGAGTTTTATGTTTTTCAGCTTCCATCAAAGTAATGAAAGAATTAAGTCCCGTACCTAATCCAATTTCTATAATTTTTATAGGATTTTTTGTTTCTGTAAAATGATGAAATCCATTTTTTATAAATACATGAAAAGCCTCTTGTACAGCGCCATGCTTAGAATGATAAGATTCATCCCAATCTTCAATATAGATAGTTTTAGATCCATCTTCCGTTTCTTGAATAATTCTTTTCATCGTCGAAAGTTATGATATTTATTATGAAAAAGTGCAAATAAAATGTACCTTTGATAAGCACAAACAAAATATATCATAAAATGATTATAGAAAAAATTGCTGAATCAAAATTTAACGATTCAGTTTTTAACTCTACTACTTTTGGGAAAGAGTTTACAGATCACATGTTGATCGCGCATTACAAAGATGGTAAATGGGATGAGCCAAAAATTGTTCCTTACGGACCAATTTCAATGACTCCAGCAGCGATGTCTTTCCATTATGGTCAAACAATTTTTGAAGGAATGAAAGCCTACAAAAATGATAACGAAGAAGTGTTTATTTTCCGTCCAGAGAAAAACTTCGAGCGTTTTAATTTATCTGCGGCACGTCTTAATATGCCTCAAATTCCGAAAGAAATTTTTATTGATGGTTTAGAAGCTATTATTGATATCGATCGTCAATGGGTACCAAAAGATTACGGAACGTCATTATATATTCGTCCAGTAATGTTCGCAACAGAAGAAGCAGTTTCTGCTAGGGCATCTAACGAATATATTTTTGCTATTTTATTAGCTTATGCTCCTAATTATTACGATAAACCTTTATCAGTAAAAATTGCTGATTATTATAGTCGTTCAGCTCAGGGAGGTGTTGGTTTTGCAAAATGTGGAGGAAACTATGCTGGATCTTTCTTTCCAACTTCTGAAGCTCAAAAAGATGGTTATGATCAAGTAATTTGGACAGATTCTATCGAGCATAAATACATTGAAGAAGCAGGAACAATGAATGTGATGGTACGTATCGGAAATAAAATTTTAACAGCGCCAACGTCTGAGCGTATTTTGAACGGAGTAACACGTGATTCTGTTTTAACTTTAGCAAAAGATAGTGGATATGAAGTAGAAGTACGTCCTGTAGAAGTACAAGAATTGTATGATGCTTACAAATCAGGAGAATTAAAAGAAGTATTTGGATGTGGAACTGCTGTTGTAATTACACAATACGATGCAGTTGGATTTGGTGAAGAGCGTGCTCAATTACCAACTTTAGCTGAAGAAGATTCTTTTGCATTACAATTGAAAAAGAAATTAAAAGATATTCAATACGGATTAGCAGAAGATCCTTATGGATGGAGAATTAAAATCGAAAAACAAGCTTAATTTTGTTTAAGTAAATTTTTTGAAAATATAAGCTGACAATTTGATTGTCAGCTTTTTTTGGCACGATATTTAATAATATGTTATACAAAGTACTATATTTGCAAAATGAATGGACTACAGAAATTTTTAATCATCTGTTCAGGGAGTAGTCTTGAACTCTTGAAAAAAACACCAACAGATATCAACAAACATGTTGGTATTGGAGGTGTCATATTATTTACAGGAATTTTGGCGGCTTTGTCTGCTGGATATGCGCTGAATACTGTTTTTGATAATATATATGCAGCAACAGGTTTTGGTTTGTTGTGGGGATTAATGATTTTTAATCTTGACCGATATATTGTCACATCAATGAAAAAGTCAGGTGGATTTTTTCGTCAGTTTTTTATTGCTTTGCCACGTATTTTGGTTGCAATTTTATTAGGTATTGTGATTTCGAAACCGTTAGAATTAAAAATTTTCGAGAAAGAAATTAACAAGCAATTAAATATTATTGTCAATCGAAATAAAACGGAATTACAAAAAGGAATTGATGCGCGTTATGCTGAATTGGGAACGCCTTTTTCGAATGAACGAAAAGAAATTTATGCAGAAATTGATAAATTAAGAAATGAGTATAATTCAGCTTCTACCGAGTTGGAAAAAGAAGTTGTTGGTACACAAACTGAAACAACAACTGGACGCGAAGGTTATGGACCAAATGCGAAACGAAAAGCAGAATTGAAAAAACAAAAAGCTGCCGAAATCGAAACTTATATTCAACAATCTGCGCCTCGTTTAGCTGAAATTAATAAAGAATTAGATCGATTGAATGTTGCAAAAGAAAAAGAAATTGATGCGGCTAAACCAACCGAAGAGAATTACAATGGTTTTGCTGCACGTATGCAGGCTTTAGACGAATTGTCAGTTAATAATCCAATTTTAGGGACTGCAGCTATTTTTATAGCTCTTGTGTTTATCTCGTTAGAAACTGCGCCAGTTTTAGTGAAATTAATTGCACCAAAAGGACCTTATGATTTTCTCTTAGAAAAACATGAACATTCGTTCAAGATTTTTAGCAAAGAATCGATTCAGGTTATGGATATCAAATCTGAAAAACGTGTGAAACATGAGTTAGAAAAAGTATAAAATTGTAAAAAAGTAACTTCCGTTTGAAGTTACTTTTTTAATTTTGTAATAGATATGGAAACTTATAAAATAGAAATTTACGGAGAAGACGAAAACCAAATTCAACGAATGGAAGAGGTGATTGCTCCAATAAAAGATATACAGGATTATTTTTGGAAAATTCTTTGGGTTGATGGTGAAAGTGAAACGGACGAATATTCGGTTTTCGAATTGCAAGAAGTGATTGATCAACAAGACGGAATTTTTGTGGAATATGATCAGTTAGAAAGTTTGTGTTATAAAATGGAACATGTAACGGAGGCGTTGATTATTGGAGATAGAAAAGAAAATAATTTGCATGTAAATATTGAGGATGAAAATTTATACGACAACGAAGTTGTGTTTGAATTTGTGAAAGATTCACATTGGCAAATTTTGACTTCGGATATCAATATTGTTGATACGTTCAAAGTTTTCTTTCCAAATAGTAAAATCATTGATTAAAAATAAAAGCCACTTTTTAGTGGCTTTCTTATTTATTTTTGATTCAATTTTTGGAAAATTTGTAAGGTTTCTTTTGCTTCTCTTACATCGTGCACACGCAAAATTTTTGCACCTTTTTGTAACGCAACCATATTCAGGACAGAAGTTCCGTTTAAAGCTTCTTGCGGAGTTGTTTCGAATAAATTATAAATCATCGATTTTCTCGAAATTCCGATCAGCAAAGGAAAACCTTCAAAACCTAAAGCTTCCATTTTATTGAATAATTCATAATTATGATCCAATGTTTTTGCAAAACCAAAACCAGGATCTAAAATAATATCATTCACTTTTGCAGCTTTTAATTGCGCAATTTTTTTGGAAAAATATTCGTTTACTTCCAGCGTAATATCTGCATATGCAGGATTATTTTGCATTGTTTTTGGCGTTCCTTTCATATGCATTAAAATGTATGGAACTCGAAGTTCTTTGATTGCATCAAACATATTTTCGTCTAACTCCCAACCCGAAACATCATTTATAATAGAAGCACCAACTTTTACAGCTTCACGTGCAACATTTCCTCGAAAAGTATCAATCGAAATAATCAATTCTGGATATTCTTCAATAATTTTTTCGATAATTGGTGCAGTTCTATCAATTTCTTCCTGCTCCGAAATATTTTCTGCTCCAGGTTTTGTCGAATAACCACCAACATCAATCATATCGGCACCTTCGGACAAGTGTTTTTCAACTTTTTCTAAAATCAAATTCATCGATTGATTACTGCCACCATCGTAAAAAGAGTTTGGCGTTGTATTCAAAATTCCCATAATTTTAGGCTCGTTCAAATCAATCAAACGACCATTACAATTAATTGTCATATCTTAGAAGTTCTTTAAGCAATTTCAATTATTTTTGAAATCGAAACGAAATTATGAAAAATACCTCAATTCAATTTAAAGAAATCATCTCTGTTTGTCGAGATTTATATACAAAAAAATTACAAGATTACGGTCCAGCTTGGCGTGTACTGCGTTTGCCGTCTTTAACAGATCAAATTTTTATCAAGGTAAACCGTATTCGTACGTTGCAAGAAGCAGCGGAGCGTTTGGTTGATGAAGACGAAGAAGGAGAATTTGTGGCAATCGTTAATTATTCGATTATGGCATTGATTCAGTTGGAACTTGGTTTTGCAGATCAGCCAGATTTGACAGACGAACAAGCTATCGAATTTTATGATAAATATGCAACAATTGCGCACGATTTGATGATGAAAAAAAATCATGATTACGGTGAAGCTTGGAGAGATATGCGTGTAAGTTCGATCACAGATTTAATTTATCAGAAAGTTTTGCGCACAAAAAGTATCGAAGATAATAAAGGAAAAACAATTGTGTCTGAAGGTTTAGATGCAAATTATTTGGATATGATTAATTATTCGATTTTCGCAATGATTTTAATTAACGAAAAGAAAGCTTCATGAGGTATTTAGTTCAATTTGCCCGAATTATAGTTGGAGTTATTTTTATAATTTCTGGATTTGTAAAAAATGTAGATCCAATTGGGTTAAGTTTCAAATTAGAAGAATATTTTTCGCCAACAGTTCTTAACATTCCATTTTTAGAAGGTTTGAGTTTGCCTTTGGCAACTTTCTTTTCACTTTTTGAAATAGTTTTAGGCGTTTTATTATTGCTTGGCGTTTGGAAAAGATTTACAACAATAGCTTTATTGTTAACGATTATTTTCTTTACATTTTTGACATTTTATTCAGCTTATTTCAACAAAGTAACCGATTGTGGATGTTTTGGTGATGCACTAAAGTTAGAACCTTGGACATCATTTTACAAAGATGTTGTGCTTTTGGTGTTGATCATTATTTTAGTGATTGGTCAAAAATATATCAAACCATTATTTGTCGAAAAAGCGAATTACGTAATCAATTTTATAACAATTTTAGGTTCTGCAATTATTGCTTATATCGGAATTAATCATTTACCAATTATCGATTTTAGATCTTATGCAGTTGGCAAAAATTTGATTGAAGGAATGAAATCTCCGCAAGAGTTAGGTTTGAAACCAACAACGTATAAAACGATTTACACGATGAAAAACAGTGTTGATGGTAAAGTAGTCGAAATTGATGATGCGCAATATATTGCTGATGACAAATGGTACAAACACGGAACGCCTTGGGTAATTGAAGCGGATAAAACACGAACTATTGTCGAGAAAAAAGGGTACGAACCTCCAATTCATGATTTTAGTTTTGATTGTAATGGCATTGATAAAACTTCTGAGATTCTAAATGCTCCGAAAGCGATTGTTTTTGTTGTTCCTTTTGTTGAAAAGGTAAATGAGAAGCAAATTGAAAAATTGAATATTTTAGGAAAAGAAGCTTCTAAATATAAAGGATATAGAGTTGTTTCGGTTTCAAATAATCCGATTAAAGGTTTGGAACTTGAAAATTGTTTTATGGATCAAACAACAATGAAAACAATTATTCGCTCTAATCCAGGTGTGATGATTTTAGAAAAAGGAACGGTGAAAGCGAAATATCATGACAATGATTTTCCTTCGCTTAATCAATTAGAAGATTTATTTTAACAAGTGATTAATTATATTTTAAATAAAATTTTCTACGGATTTTTGACACTTTTTGGTGTAGTAAGTGTAGTTTTTCTATTGTTTTCGGTACTTCCTGGAGACCCTGCGCGTATGATGCTTGATCAAAAAGAAGATCCAGAGCAATTGGCTCAAATTCGAAAAAACTTAGGTTTAGATCAACCTTTATGGAAACAATATGCGTTTTATATTAATGATTTGTCACCGATTTCTTTTCATAATATTGACGAAAACAATACAACATATACTTCATTAAGTTCTGATAAATACAATTACACAAAATTGATAGATTTCGGAACAAATGAAATGGTTTTGAAAACGCCTTATTTGCGTGAATCTTTTCAAAAACAAGGAAAAAGCGTCAGTACAATTATTGGAGAAACTTTACCAAATACAATGGTTTTGGCAATTGCAGCCATTATTATTGCAACGATAATTGGTGTTGTGTTGGGAATTGTTTCTGCTTTGATGAAAGATACATGGATTGACAGAGTTTTGTTGGTCGTAACAAGCTTTGGTATGAGTATTCCGTCTTTCTTTTCGGCAATTATCATTGCCTATATTTTTGCTTTTTTAATGCATGATATTACAGGGCTGAATATGATTGGAAGTCTATATGAAGTGGATGATTTGGGAGAAGGAAAACATTTGATGTTGAAAAATTTAATTCTTCCAGCAATTACATTAGGTTCGCGTCCGTTAGCGGTTTTTACGCAATTAACACGAAATTCGTTGTTAGAAGTTTTGAACCAAGATTATATCCGAACAGCTTTTGCAAAAGGACTTTCTAGAAAAACGGTGATTACAAAACATGCATTACGAAATGCTTTAAATCCTGTAATTACAGCAATTTCAGGTTGGTTTGCGTCGATGTTGGCAGGATCGGTTTTTGTGGAATTTGTTTTTGGTTGGAATGGTTTAGGAAAAGAAATCGTAAATGCATTGAATACATTAGATTTACCAATTGTGATGGGAGCTGTCTTAGTGATTGCTGTGATGTTTATTGTGATTAATATTTTGGTCGATATTCTTTACGGAATTTTAGATCCTCGCGTTCGCATAAAATAAATCAGTAATAATTTCACGATAAATAATTATCTTGCAGTAAATATTAAAACCAAAATCAAATAAAATACACTTTTTTATGCGTGATAGAATAGTAGCAGGAAACTGGAAAATGAACTTAAATTATGAAGAAGCGATTCATTTAGCAACAAACCTTAATGCTTGGGTGGCAGATAATCATCCAATTGCACAAGTTATTATTGCGCCTTCTTCTATTTATTTACAAACATTGTTAGAAGCTGTAGATGAACAATATGTTAAGATTTCTTCGCAAGATATTTCTGCTCACGAGAAAGGAGCCTATACAGGAGATATTTCTGCAGAACAATTGGATAGTATCGGATTAGATTTCGCTATAATTGGACATTCTGAGCGTAGAGAATACCAAGGAGAAACGGATATTGTGATTGCTGAAAAATTGAAACAAGCTTTTAAATATCAAATTAATCCAATTCTTTGTGTTGGAGAAAAATTAGAAGAACGTGAAGCTGATAAACACTTTGAGGTTGTAAAAACTCAATTAATGGATGCTTTAGTTGCACAAAAACCAGAAGATCTTTCTCGTTTGATTATTGCTTACGAACCAGTTTGGGCAATTGGAACAGGAAAAACAGCTACACCAGAGCAAGCGCAAGAAATTCATGCATTTATTCGTAAAGTTTTGAAGGATGAATTTGGCGTAGAAGTCGCGAATGATACAAGTATTTTGTACGGAGGAAGTGTAAATGCACAGAATGCGAACGAAATTTTTGCTCAACCAGATATCGACGGTGGTCTTGTTGGTGGTGCTTCATTAAAATATGATGATTTTGTGCAGATAATTGCTGCATGTAAATAATATAAAAGCTCAACTTAGTTGAGCTTTTTTTATGTTTTATATTTTCTAAATTTTGAAAAATGATAAATTTAACTCCTCTGAATCCCTTATAAAATCAGTCAATTAAGAAAACTATAACATTTATTAGGATTAATTAAGAGTTTTCGGAACAGTGTCTGCAAAGTTCTAAAATGTACTAACTATTTAAAAAGTATCATTTTTAAACAAAACACATTTATTATGAAAAAATTGACGCAAGTATTAGGAGTCGTAGCAATAGGGTTAGTTTCTTTCTCTTTTACTACAAAAAATGAAATAAAAGTTCCTACAACAGAAATTACAAATAAAGTTGTAGAAGATGCACCTAAAGTTGTCATTTTAGATATTGTAGATAATATCGCTGTAGAATCAGGAACAAATATCGCATCAGAATTTAAAACAAAGTTAGAATCTTTGAATAAAGAAAATGTTCAGGTTCTTTTATGGAAAGATTTAACGAAAGGATTAAAAGATGAAGAGAAAAGATCAATCATCGATAGTTTAAAACCTGAGTTAATCATGACATTAAATTTTGAAAAAACTGATGATAATACAAATAAAGTTGCCGCAGTTGTTTTTAAACAAAATGTTGCATTTAACGAAACAGTTAAAGTAGCAAAAGAGTTAACAGAAAACTTAAATTCAACAGCTGTTAAAAATGACGGAGTTTATCAAAACGAATCAAATTATATTCAAGATAATGCTGCACCATCAATTTTCTTAAGCGTAAAAGTGAAGAATGAACCAACTTCTAACGCAGAAATTGTTGATAAACTTTCTAATTTCATCGAAACAGCGAAAGTTGAAGATAGCACAACTCCAGTTGAAATAACATCAGAAGTAGTAGTAGATTCAGCGGCAGCTACGGTAGACTCAGCTACAACAACAATAGAAGCGGCGGTACAAGATGTAAAAGCAGCTACGAAAGATGCAAAAACAAAAGTAAAAAAATCTAAAAAATAGAATCCGTTTTTTCGAATATTTCATTTTTATTAATGAAGAAAAAGTAACATTTTGTAATGAAATGTTACTTTTTTTTGTTTTTAATTACAGATAACTTAAGTTTGCTCAAACACTTCCAATTCAATGTCAAAACAAGGTTATATCGCGCGTTATTTCAATATTGTTCGTAAATTATCACAACAAAAATATTGTTCTTATGAAGATTTAGAGCGTTTTTTGGAACGAGAATTTGAAATGCTTCAACTTAATGATGATACATTAGAGTTTAATTTCTCTAAACGTACATTACAGCGCGATATTCAAGAAATCAGAAATATATTGGGAATTGATATAATGTATAGTCGCAGTCAGCGTGGATATTATATTATTCAAGACGATTATAGCTCTGATTTATTTCTGAAAACTTTAGAAGAAATTAATAGTTTTTCTGCTTTGAAATTGACAAATTCGCTCGAATCTATTGTGTATTTGGAAAAAAGAAAGCCAAAACGCGCCGAATTTTTACCAGATATTGTACAAGCAATTCAAGGAAAAAAGAAAATTGAATTTCATTATCAAAAATTTGGAGAGGAAAAAGAAACGATTCGTAAAGTTTCTCCAATTGCAATTAGAGAGCACAATAACCGATGGTATTTGATTGCGGATGATAAAGGAATTGTCAAAAATTTTGGTTTGGAACGAATGAATAGAGTTTCGATTTTTAGAGATAAAATTGACGATAATATCGAGTTTAATTACAATGATAAGTACAAATATTCGTTCGGGATTATTGTTCCAAGTTCAGAAAAACCAGAAAAAATAGTGCTTTCTGTGACCAAAAAACAAGCAGCGTATTTAGAATCTTTGCCTTTGCATGAATCTCAACAAATTTTAGAAACTAAAAACGATGAAGTTTTAATTGGATTAGAATTATTTTTGACCGAAGATTTTATCAGCGAAATTCTTTCTATGAGTCGTTCAGTTACAATTATCGAACCTAAAAAATTGAAAGAAAAAGTCAAAACAATTTTAAAAGAAACGTTGGAGAAATATAATTAGCGAGTTTCGAATTTCGAAACTCACTTTATTTTTACATTTCTTCAAATTCTAAATCGAAATTCATTCCCAAAATAGCTTTACCAGTAACTTTTTCTCCATTTTCAGGATTGATTAAACCAGCCATTTTGCCAGTTTTTTGTTTGGTTAACAAATCCAAAATTTGTTTATCGGTTAATTTTTTACTCATAAACTCAAATGGAATTTTGAATCCACATGCTGCAAAGTTTGCACAACCATAAGCTGCTTTTCCTTTTACTAGTTTATGTGTTTTACATTTTGGGCAAGTAGCGTCTTCCAAATTAATTTCTTCTTTTGGTTTACGTTCCTTTTTAGGTTTTTCCTCTGTTTGAACTGAATTTTGATGCGAAGCAATCGGTCTGAAATAACTATTTTTTACATCAAATGTTAGTTTCGAAACCATTTCGATCAATTCTTGTTTGAATTGTTCTAATTCGTATTCACCTTTTTCAATCAAACGAAGTTTTCGTTCCCAAACACCTGTCAATTCAGGAGATTTTAATAATTCATTTTGAATGGTATCAATCAAATCAATACCAGTTTGTGTGGCGATAATATTACGTTTTTTCTTTTCTATGTATTTTCTACGAAACAAGGTTTCGATAATATTTGCACGCGTAGAAGGTCGACCAATTCCATTTTCTTTCATCAATTCGCGCATTTCTTCATCATCCACTTGTCGTCCAGCAGTTTCCATTCCTCGCAATAAAGTTGCTTCTGTATAATGTTTTGGTGGAGTTGTTTTTCCTTTGTGAATAAATGGTTCGTGAGGACCTTTTTCACCAATCTCAAAAATCGGCATTATTTTTTCCTCATCTTTTTCGTCTTCCTTTTTATCTTTTGCATAGACTTCGCGCCAACCCATTTCGAGAATTTGTTTTCCCGTTGCTTTAAAATTTATAGCAGAAAGTTGACCGTCTTTTCCATTATTTTCAACTTTTCCTTCGACAGTTGTGTTGGCAACTTTACACTCTGGATAAAAAACAGCAATAAAACGTCGTGCAACCAAATCATAGATACGTTTTTCTTCGTTCGATAAACCTTGTGGAAAGATTTCTGTAGGAATAATAGCGTGGTGATCGGTTACTTTTGTATTATCAAAAACTGCTTTCGACATCGGAATTGGTTGTGCCATCAAAGGGGCAATCAAATTTTGATAAGCGGTTAATTTATTTAAAATTCCAGGAACTTTAGGATGAATATCTTCCGATAGATAAGTGGTATCAACACGAGGATAGGTCACAAATTTTTTCTCGTAAAGACTTTGTATATATTTTAAGGTATTTTCTGCCGAAAACGCATATTTTTTATTCGCTTCTACTTGTAAAGCAGTTAAATCGAATAGGCGAGGATTTTTTTCACGCCCCTCTTTTACTTCGAAATCAATGATTTCAAACTCTCGATCTTTTATAAAATCTAAACCTTGTTTGGCTTTTTCTTCAGATTTTAAACGAGGTATTGTCGCATTAAACTCTACTTCTTTGAAAATCGTTTTCAATTCCCAATATTCCTCAATAATAAACGCATTGATTTCTTTTTGACGCTGAACAATCATTGCTAATGTAGGTGTTTGGACACGACCAATAGAAAGAACCGTTTTTGGCGGCGCAAATTTTTTGGTAAATAATCGTGTAGCGTTCATTCCTAATAACCAATCGCCAATCGCACGCGCTTGTCCAGCAGAAAAAAGATTGAAATATTTTTCTCCATCTTTCAAATTATCAAAACCTTCTTTAATTGCTTCTTCTGTCAACGAAGAAATCCATAAACGCTTCATTGGCGCTTTAGCACGCGCTTTAAGTAAAACCCAACGTTGTATCAATTCTCCTTCCTGTCCAGCATCGCCACAGTTTATAATCTCGTCGACTTCATCGTTCGTGACTAATTTTTCGATGATATGAAATTGTTTCGAGACACCTTTATCTGCAATTAATTTAATTCCGAAACTTTGCGGAATCATTGGCAAATAATTAAGATCCCAGCTTTTCCACTCGGGTGTATAATCTTGCGGTTCTTTTAATGTACACAAGTGTCCGAAAGTCCAAGTGACCTGAAATCCATTTCCTTCATAGTATCCATCGTGCTTTTGATTCGCACCAATTACTTTGGCGATATCTTTAGCAACACTAGGTTTTTCGGCAATACAAACTTTCATAGCATTTATAATTATTGAAGTGCAAAAGTCAAAATAATAATTTAATTCTTAAAAAAAAATATAAATATGTATAATTATTGAATAAATTTGCGATAGGTTATTTTTTGTGGGAAGGCTGATTTTAATAAAATTATACATTGTTTAATATTAGATATATTGTTTTGATTATTTTTTAATTGTCAAATCAGTAAAAAATTCTATTGATTTCAAGTAGATTGAAAATTTAATATGATAACAACGTAAAAAATTTAGAAGAATTAAAAAATTTTCACTTAATTTACACCCACATTAATAAAAATCATAATATTTAAAAGAATTAGTAAATGGAAAAGAATGTAACAGTACCAGCTAAAACTAAAAAGGGAGGTCTTAACCCTGTGATTACTATGATCATTTTAATTGCAATCGCAATGGGGATCTTCAAGTTTGTATTTGGAGCAGAAGGTAATTTCGAAGGAGGAGATGTAGAAAAAGGTAATCCTTTAAACTTTTTAGGAATTATTCATAAAGGAGGGGTGATTATTCCATTCTTAATGTCTTTCTTCTTTATGGTAATCGTTTTCTCAATTGACCGTGTTATCGCTTTAAACAAAGCAAAAGGAACTGGATCTGCTGAGAAGTTTGTAAATGACATTCGTGCTTTATTAAACAAAAATGAAGTTAACAAAGCAATTGAATTATGTGACAAACAAAAAGGAGCTGTAGGTAACGTAGTTAAAGAAGGTTTAACAACTTACAAAGCTTTAGAAAACGACACAACGTTAAACAAAGAGCAAAAATTAGCTCAATTAGGTAAAACGTTAGAAGAAGCGACTACATTAGAAATGCCAACGTTAGAGAAAAACATGACTATTATCTCTACAATTGCTTCTGTAGGTACGTTAATTGCCTTAATGGGTACAGTAATCGGGATGATTAAAGCATTCTTCGCATTAGGTGAAGGAGGAGGATCTCCAGATGCAGCTCAATTATCAG
The DNA here is from genome assembly GCF_002472765.1 of Empedobacter sp. UBA7252. NCBI lineage: Bacteria > Pseudomonadati > Bacteroidota > Flavobacteriia > Flavobacteriales > Weeksellaceae > Empedobacter > Empedobacter sp. UBA7252. The sequence continues at coordinate 10,517 of NZ_DKSQ01000036.1, read as the reverse complement.
TAGGTATTGCCGAAGCCTTAATTAATACAGGTATGGGTATTGGTGCTTCTGCATTCGCTATTATTATGTATGCTTTTTTAACTTCTAAAATTGATGATTTAACATTCAAAATTGACGAAGTAGGAATGAGTATCCAACAATCTTTCTCTGCTCACAATTAATATTCAATTGACGAAGCCTTAGAAGGATAGTATAAGGACAAAATCAAACAACAAACAATTTAGAATATTAATTAATAATACAGAGAAAATGGCAAGAGTAAAACCAAAAAGAAGAGGTCCTTCGATGGACTTAACAGCTATGTCTGACATGGCTTGGCTTTTGTTAACTTTCTTTATTTTGACATCTAACTTTAGAGAACCTGAAGTTGTTCCTGTCGTAACACCAACATCTGTTTCGAACCAAAAAATGGCTGCTGAAAATATGATGATCATTAAAATTGATGGTGAAGGTAAGTTCTTATTCGGATTAGAAGAAAAAGATCGTATTCCTACATTAGAAAGAATGGGTGATAAGTACGGAGTAAAGTTTACAGATGCTGAAAAGAATGCATTCAAAAGCATAGTAGAGTTTGGTGTACCAATGAATGAAATGAGAAATTATTTGAATCAGTCTGCTGATAAACAACAATCATATCATCCAGGTATTCCATTAGATACGATACCGAACAAAAATCAAGAATTAATTGATTGGGTATTTGAAGCAAAAGAAGTGAACCCAGATATTTTCTTAGCAATTAAAGGTGATCAAAAATCTGAATACAAAAAATTCAAAACTTTGATTCAACAATTGCAAATGAAAAATATGAATAAGTTCCAGTTAATTACATCTCAAGAATAATTATTAAGAAATTAGAAAATGGCACAAATAGAAAGTCACGATGACGGTGGCGGAAAGAAAGTCCGTTCCAAAAAGAATTCGACGAAAGTCGATATGGCTCCTTTGGTTGATTTAGGTTTCTTATTAATTACTTTCTTTATGTTTGCGGCGACATCGATCAAACCAAATGTAATGAACTTGAATATGCCTCCAAAAATTGACAAATTAGATCCAACTGATAAACCAGAAATAAAATTGAATAATTCTATATCAATTTTAATTGGAAAGGATAATAAGTTATTTTGGCATCAACAAGATCAGGCAGGATTAAACGGAGGAACTCTAAATGAAACTGACTACTCTAAAATTCGTGATGTTATTACAGCAGCACAAGGTAGAGCAGATAAAGATAAGTTTACTGTAATTATCAAACCTATGGATGATGCTACGTATGATAATTTAGTAACTATCTTAGATGAAATGGAAATTACAAAGTCTACTCGTTACGGAATCGTACCTGTTGCACCTTTTGAACAAAAAGTGTTCGACGAAAAAGTAGGTAAATAATTAGTTTAATTGTTAAATTTAAAAGAATTAAAATGTCAGAAAATAACAACAAACTAAAATCCTTAGACGAGATTGTATTTGAAGGTAGAAATAAAGCGTATGGAGCTTATGACATGAGAATGTCTGAGAAGAGTACATTATTGAAAGCTTTCATTCGTGGATTTATAGTAATTGCGATTTTAGCTTTTGGTCTTATTGCTTCTGCAACAGGTTTGTTTGAAAGTAAAAAGTCAGAAGACGTAGTCGTAGATGTTCAGCTTGAGGATTTGAATATTCCTGAGCCTCCAAAAGAGGAAGAAGTGGTTGAACCAGAGCCACCAAAGCCAGAGCCAGAACAAAGATATCAAGAAGAAACAGCTCAGGTTAGAGTGGTTATGCCAGAACCTAAAGCTCAGCCTAAAAAAGAAGAGCCTATTGTCGAAGTAAAGGAAATGGCCGATAAAGATTTAGGTTTAGTAGATAGAGAAGGGCCAAAATCAACAACACAAACTGGAGGTGCTAATGAAGTAAATACTAAAAAAGAAGCACCAAAGGATACACCAAGTACTCCTAATCCAGGGAAAGGTACAGAACCTGCAGCTCCATCTACAGTAACTGCTCGTACAGCGGCTGTAATGGCGGTATATCCTGGTTGTGAGAAAGATGCTGCAAAAGGTAAACAAGCTGCAACAGACTGTTTATCTAAAAAGTTATCACAAGATTTACAAGACGAGTTGCAAGATTTTGCGAATGACGCTGCTGGTCAAGGTTTATCTGGTGTAGTAGCTGCTAAACTTTCTTTCCAAATTGACACTGAAGGTAGAATCGTTGGAATTTCTCCAATGGGTGATGCTAAGTTAGGTCCTGAAGCTAAAAAAGCTTTAGAGCGTATTACACAACGTCAACAAAAAAGAGGGAAAACGATCAAACCTGCTCAAACAGAAGATGGTCGTGCTGCGAAGTTGAATTTCAACATTCCAGTTAAAATGCAAATTGAGTAAGACTTAATTTCATATATAAAAAAAGAGGCTAAAATTAATTAGCCTCTTTTTTTGTGTTTAATTTTTAGAACATATCTTTATGTTTTGCAGGTTTTAATTATCAGTTTTGATAAAATTAAAAAGCATCTTCAATTGTATGAAGATGCTTTTTCGATTATAAGAGTTTATTCTTAATTTAAAACGTAAAATCTTTTAATAAACTTGTATATCGTTCAATTCCATGTTCTATTTCGGATAAATAAATATATTCGTCTGGTGTATGAGAACGAGCTGAATCTCCAGGTCCCATTTTTACCGTTTCGAAATTCATCATTGCTTGATCCGACATTGTTGGCGAACCATATGTTGTACAACCTAATTCGATTCCTTTTTGTACAATTGGATGATTTTCTGAAATACGTGAAGAATTTAAACGCAACGAACGTGCTTTAATTTCTGCTTTTGGTAAACAACTTGAAATAATATCAACAACTTCTTGATTTGAGTACAATTCGTTTACACGACAATCTACAACCAAACGACATTCATCTGGCACAACATTGTGTTGCTTTCCTGCTTCAATTTGTGTAACCGTCATTTTAACTGGTCCTAACATATCCGAAACTCTTTCGAATTGATACGTTTTGAACCAATTCATCACATCAATCGCTTCGTAAATTGCATTTACACCTTCGTTTCTTGCAGCATGTCCAGTTTTCCCTTTTACAATTACGTCCATTACAACCAAACCACGTTCTGCAATTGCCATGTCCATTTGCGTAGGTTCACCTACAATTCCCAAATCGATTTTTGGTAAATTAGGTAAAATACTTGCAACATTTAATTGTCCTGAACTTTCTTCTTCAGCTGTGACTGCGACAATTAGATTAAATGGTAAATCATCATTCAAAAAATTGATATAAGTGGCTAATAAACTTACCGCAGAAGCTCCTGCATCGTTACTTCCTAAACCTACTAATTTATCACCTTCGATTGTAGCTTTTAATGGATCATATGTCCAAGAAGAGCCAAATTTTACAGTGTCGTGATGAGAGTTTAATAAAATTGTTTTTTTGTTCTCATCAAAATTTGGATGAATACTCCAAACATTGTTATTCTGACGATGAGCCGTAGCACCATGATCAGTTAAAAACTTGAAAATAATATCGGCCGTTTTATCTTCTTCGCTCGAAAAAGATTGAGTTTCGATTAATTGACACAACAAATCGACAGCTTTCTTTTTGAGAACAGTTAATTCTAACATAAAATTGTTTTAATCTCTGAGTTAATGTTGCGCGCGTGCACCAAACATACATTTTTTACACCCGCATTGATTACTTTGAATGAATTGTCTAATTTTGGAATCATTCCTTCGAAAATTACACCTTCTTCTTTTAACTGCAAATATAAAGTTTCGTTAATTTTTGGAATCAATGTTGTGTCATCATTTACATCACGAAGTACGCCAATTCTATCAAAACAGAAATTTAATTCTACTTCATTTTCTTGTGACATAGCAACCGCAATTGTAGAGGCAATAGTATCTGCATTAGTATTCAACAATTGTCCATTTCCATCATGTGTAATCGCACAAACTACTGATGTGATATTGTTATCAATTAATAATTGAAATAATTCTTTGTTGACACTTTCATCATTCAAATCTCCAACAAAACCATAATCAATAGTTTTTACAGGACGCTTAGAACCTTTGATTGCATTACCATCTGCACCAGATAAACCTAATGCATTGCATCCAAATTCTTGTAATTTAGAAACGATAGATTTGTTCAAATTTCCAGCATATAATCCTGTCACAACATCCAATGTTGGTTTGTCTGTAATGCGACGACCTTCGATCATTTTTGGTTCGATTCCCAATTGATTTAACATCTTCGAAGCACCTTTTCCTCCTCCATGAACCAAAATTTTAGGTTCTTTAATTTCGGAAAACGTTTGTAGGAATTGTTCTAAGTCTTGCTCGTTATCGATAATTCCGCCTCCTATTTTAATAATTTTCAACATTTTAATAAATATGTAAATTTTGTTTGCTTTTTTTTGGTGATACAAAAATATAATATTTAACTTTGCATCTCAGTATAATAACTGAATATCTTGTTGATTAATGGAAGAAATTACTGAAATTGTTCTTCTCAATTATGAGAGTGGCTTTCGTAATGAAAGCGCACCTTTTGGTTCTCATATTTTACTTAAGTGTGATGACAAAAGGTCATCTTTTTTCAATTCCTCTTTATTAATCGACTTTCCCTTAAATTATGTATGTTAGAATAGCAAATGCAGATGATGCCAAGTACACAGAATTGTTGTGCGAATGGTACGAAGAATCAGCTCGTATGAGAAAAACGGGTATTGCTAAACGAAATCCAGTTTATCTTGAACGCAAAATGCGTAATGGAAATGCTGTGATTGCTTTTGATGATGATGATCAAATAGCAGGGTTTAGCTACATAGAAACGTACGAAGAAGAAAAATTCGTCGTAAACTCAGGTTTAATTGTTCGTACAGATTTAAGGAGTTCAGGAATTGGACGCGAAATAAAACACGCTGTTTTTGAATTGTCACGTACAAAATTCCCGAAATCAAAAATCTTTAGTATTACAACTTCTTTAGCTGTAATGCGTATGAACACAAAATTAGGATACAAGCCAGTAACATTTTCGGAATTAACACAATCGGATGAATTTTGGAATGGATGTAAAAGTTGTAAAAACTATCACATCTTGATGGAAAATGATCGCGAGCGTTGTATTTGCACGGGATTGGTTTATGATAACCTTGATGACGAGTACGCTAAGCGTGCATTGGCAAATCAATCAAAAAAAGAAAATGAATAAATATACGAACTAAGGTTTTTTTTTGTCTAAAATGAGTATATTTGCATAAAATTTCGAATAAATATTCAAAATGAGTAATAAAAAATACAGATTCCAGATTATAAAAGATTTAATAACAGATCAAGAAATAAGTAATCAAGACGAATTATTAAAAAAATTAATTGATTTAGAGATCACAGTTACTCAAGCAACTTTATCGAGAGATTTGCGCGAATTGAAAGTTTCAAAAGTTCCTAATAGTTCGGGACAATACATTTATCGCCTTACAGAAAGTGCTGTTCCAACGGCAACCGTTACACATAACGAAAATGCAAGTTTGATTTTCTCTAAAAATTTGGGAGTTATCAAAACAAAACCAGGTTATGCAAACAGAATCGCTTTTGAGATTGACAACACACATTTCAATACAATAATTGGAACAATTGCTGGAGACGATACGGTATTAATCGTAATGAAAGAAGAGAGTAGTCGTGAAGAGGTTACCAATGAATTAAGAAGAATTATTCCCAATATAAACAAATAAACAAATAATGAGCAACAAAGCAGTTTTAGCTTACAGTGGAGGTTTAGATACATCGTACTGTTTGGTTAACTTAACAAAAGATCAAGGAATGGAAGTGCATACAGTAATTGTAAATACTGGTGGATTTTCGGCAGAAGAGTTAAAAGATATCGAAGAACGTGCCTACGAATTAGGATCTTCTAAACACGTTACAATTGATATTACAGACAAATATTACAACGATTGTGTTCGCTACTTAATCTACGGAAACATCTTGAAAAATAACACTTACCCATTATCAGTAAGTGCAGAACGAATGTTTCAGTCAATTGCAATTGCTCAGTATGCAAAAGATGTAGATGCAGAATACATTGTACATGGATCTACAGGAGCAGGAAATGATCAAATTCGTTTTGATGTTGCTTTTGCAGTTATCTCACCACAATCTAAAATCATTACACCAATTCGCGACGAAAAATTATCTCGTCAACAAGAGGTTGAATATTTACAAGCAAATGGTGTAAACTATAGTTGGGAAAAAGCTAAATACTCTATTAACAGAGGAATTTGGGGAACATCTGTTGGTGGAGTTGAAACATTAACATCTAACCAAGCGTTGCCAGAAGATGCTTATCCAACACAATTATCAAGAACAGAATCATCTGTTATCGAAATTGAATTTGAGAAAGGTATTCCAACTGCTTTAGATGGAGAAAAATTATCTCCAGTAGCTTTAATTCAAAAATTAAACGAAATCGGTGGTGAATACGCAATTGGTCGCGACATCCACGTAGGAGATACAATTTTAGGTATCAAAGGACGTGTAGGTTTCGAAGCGCCAGCAGCTTATTTACTAATCAAAGCACACCACTTATTAGAAAAACATACACTTACAAGATGGCAATTGTTGCACAAAGATTCGTTATCAAACTGGTACGGAACCTTATTGCACGAAGCACAATACTTGGATCCAGTAATGCGTGATATTGAAGCATTCTTAGAATCTTCTCAAAATCATGTAACAGGAAAAGTGAAAGTACAATTAAATCCTTATCATTTCTCAATGATTGGAATAGAATCGCCTTATGATATGATGCAATCTAAAGTCGCTACTTATGGAGAAGAAAACGAAGCTTGGGACAGTAGAGATGCAAGAGGTTTCATCAAAATATTCGGTAATCAATTAAAGATTGTTCATAGTTTCGATTAATTGATTCTTTAAAGTGGATTCCAACGAGCCCACTTTATTTTAGAAATATAGTATAGGTATTATACCTTAAAAAAACACGCGCAAAACATAACAAATGACAAACAAAATTAACGTAAGCATTGTAGGAGGTGCTGGCTACACAGCAGGCGAACTGCTAAGAATATTGATACATCATCCGATGGTTAATATTTCGTCTGTGTACAGTACATCAAATGCAGGCAACCCCGTTACCAAAGTGCACGACGATTTGTTTGGAGAAACTGACATCTTATTTTCGGATAAAATAGACGAAAATGCTGATGTCGTTTTTTTATGCCTTGGTCACGGAAAATCGGCAGAGTTTTTACAGAACAATAAATACTCAGCCAACACAAAAATTATTGATTTGAGTAACGATTTTCGATTAAATGCGAACCACATTTTCGAAGATAGAACGTTTGTTTACGGTTTACCAGAATTAGATCGCGAAGCAATCAAAACAGCTCAAAATATTGCAAATCCAGGTTGTTTTGCAACAGCTATTCAATTAGCATTGTTACCATTGGCAGCGAAAAATGAAATCAAAAATGATATTCATATCAATGCTGTAACGGGTTCTACAGGTGCTGGACAAAGTTTATCAGCTTCTACGCACTTTAGTTGGCGAAACAATAACGTTTCTTTCTACAAAGAATTTACGCATCAACACGAAGGAGAAATTTACCAAACATTGAATCAATTAGAAAAAGATTTCAATAACAAAGTATATTTCTTACCAATGCGAGGAGATTTTGCGCGCGGAATTTTAGCAGGTGTTTATTTAAAATCTGATTTATCAGAAGAAGAAGCAAAAAATATCTTCAACGAATATTACAAAAACGAACCTTTTACACATGTTTCTGACGCACCAATTGCATTGAAACAAGTCGTAAATACCAACAAATGTTTTTTACATATCCAGAAACAAGACGATGTATTGTTAATCACTTCTATCATCGATAATCTAACAAAAGGAGCTTCTGGACAAGCCGTAGAAAACATGAACTTGATGTTCGGTTGGGAAGAAAACTTAGGACTTAATCTTAAAACGGTGGCGTTTTAAAAAGTTGTGAGTATTGAGTTATAAGTTTTGAGTATGCAAGATTATAGAAAATTACAAGTTTGGAATCGTTCACATCTCTTGGTTTTAGATTTATATAAAATTGTAAATCAATTTCCAAAAGAAGAACAATTTGGATTAATTTCTCAAATTAAAAGAGCATCATCTTCTATACCAGCAAATATTGCAGAAGGTTGTGGAAGAAACTCAAATAAAGACTTTGCTCAATTTTTAAATATTTCTTTAGGCTCTTTGAATGAAGTCACATATTTTATTTTGCTAGCTAAAGATTTGAATTATATAAATATTGAAGAATATTCAAAATTAACAGATGAGTGTAATGAAATTAAAGCAATGCTAATTGGATTAATAAATAAAATTAGAACAATAGCTTAACTCATTACTCAAAACTCATCACTTAAAACTTATTAAATGAAACTATTTGACGTATATCCATTAATGAATGTAACTCCGGTTAAAGCTAAAGATTGTATTCTTTGGGACGAAAACGGAAAAGAATATTTGGACCTTTATGGAGGTCACGCAGTGATTTCTATCGGTCACTCGCATCCATATTATGTTGAGAAATTAACAGAACAAATTAATAATATCGGGTTTTATTCAAACTCAGTAAATATTCCGATTCAACAAGAATTGGCAGAAAAATTAGGTAAAGCATCAGGTTACGAAGATTATACTTTATTCTTGATTAACTCTGGAGCAGAAGCTAATGAAAATGCAGTAAAACTAGCCTCTTTTCACACAGGAAAAGACCGTGTAATTGCGTTCAAAGATGCGTTTCATGGACGAACTTCAGGAACAGTTGCGCTAACAGATAATCCAAAAATTGTAGCTCCATTTAATTCTCATCACAAAGTATCTTTCGTAGAATATAACATTGATGAAGTGAAAGAAGTAATTGCTGGAGGAGATGTTGCAGCGGTAATTTACGAACCAATTCAAGGAGTTGGAGGAATCATTTTACCTTCTGACGAGTTTGTACAAGAATTAAGAAAAGTTTGTACAGAAAATGGAGTGGTTTTAATTGCAGATGAAATTCAATGTGGTTACGGACGCTCAGGGAAATTCTTTGCACATCAACATTCTGGTATCAAAGCAGATTTGATTACGATGGCAAAAGGAATGGGGAATGGATTTCCAATCGGAGGAGTTTTAATCTCTCCAGAATTTAAAGCTTCTTACGGATTATTAGGAACAACTTTTGGAGGAAATCATTTAGCTTGTGCTGCAGCGGTAGCCGTTTTAGATGTGATTGAGCAAGAAAACTTAATCGAAAATGCAAAAGAAATTGGAGAATATGTTGGAATCCAATTAAATAAATTTCCAAAAATTAAAGAAGTTCGTGGTCGAGGATCAATGATTGGAATCGAGTTTGATTTCCCAATCGGCGAATTAAAAAATAACTTAGTTACAAAACACAATATTTTTGTAGGCTACGCAGGTACAAACGTTATTCGTTTATTACCACCTTTAACAGTAACAAAACAATACATAGATAAATTCATATCAGCTTTAGAAACTGAAATTAACATTATCATCAATGGATAAGACAGTAAAATTAGTATTCCAAGACGGATTAGAAATCGAAGGAAAATCTTTCGGTGCGTATACTTCTGCCGCAGGAGAAGTAGTATTCAACACAGCTTTGGTTGGATATAATGAAAGTTTGACTGACCCTTCTTACAAAGGGCAGATTATGGTGATGACAGCTCCAATGATCGGAAACTATGGTGTTCCAGATGATAAAGCAATGATTAATGAAATTGAAGCTTGGATGGAATCGAACCAAATTCAAGTAACTGGTTTGGTTGTTTCTTATTATGCTGATGATTATTCGCATTGGAACGCTATTCAAAAATTAGGAGCTTGGTTAGAAAGTCAAAATATCCCTGGTATTTATGGCGTAGATACACGTATGATTACAAAAAAATTACGTGAGCAAGGTTCTACTTTAGGAAAAATTGTAGCTGATACAGATGTCGCATATTACGATCCGAACGAAGATAATTTAGTAGATCAAGTTTCTTGTAAAGAAGTGATTCGTTACAACGAAGGTGCTGATGTCAAAATTGTTTTGATTGATTGTGGAGTGAAAAATAACATCATCCGTTGTTTTGTAAATCGTGATGTTGAGGTAATTCGAGTTCCTTGGGATTATGATTATTCAACATTAGAATATGATGGATTATTTATCTCGAATGGACCTGGTGATCCAGCTTTATGTGTTCCTACGATTAATAATATCAAAGAATCTTTGAAAGGAGATAAACCAATTTTCGGAATTTGTTTAGGAAATCAATTGGTAAGTTTAGCAGCTGGTGCATCTACTTTTAAATTAAAATACGGACACCGTTCGCACAATCAACCTGTACAATTAGTAGGAACAAAAAGATGTTTCATTACATCTCAAAACCACGGTGTCGCAGTAGATGATTCGAAATTACCAGAAGGATTTAAAACATTCTTTACGAGCTTAAATGATGGAACATGTGAAGGAATTCGTCAC
>NZ_DKSQ01000040.1:2735-2916 GCF_002472765.1 Empedobacter sp. UBA7252 | reverse complement strand
GAAATGCGAACATAAATCATTTTTAACGCTCTTTACGCCGAATTGACACTCGACTTTTCAGCAATGACGATTTATAAATTCATTGTTGAAAGTGGATTTGAATATTGAAAAAGGATGAAGAAAATGGCATTAAAACTCTCACGTTAAGAAAATGTTTGAGTGCAACGTTAAAAAGGTTTTA
>NZ_DKSQ01000040.1:0-2618 GCF_002472765.1 Empedobacter sp. UBA7252 | reverse complement strand
AAAAAGGTTTTAGCCCGTAGGGTTTTTAAAATCTTTAGTGAAATGAGAACATTTTTAGTAGAGAGGTTTACGGCCAAGTCTTTTTTCGTTAGTTTTTTTGACTAAAAAAAGTGACAAAAGATTCTGCACTTCGAGCGCCTCAGTGCCCGTGTTTAGAATGACATAAAAATCCCTTTATCTAAAAAAGACAAAGGGATTTATTTGAATCATATCAATAACTAATGAATAAAATAGAAAATTATTCTTTTAAATTGATTTCAACTCGTCTATTTTTCTGACGATTTTTATTATTTGTATTGGGGTAAAGCGGAGCTGTTTTACCCTTCGAAATGATTTCAATCTTTTCAGTTGGAATACCTTTATCAATTAGGTAATTTGAAACAGCTTGCGCACGTTGCATACCAACTTGTAGATTTCTATTTTCTGTACCTATATCACATGTATGTCCAGTTATTTGAATAGATTTCCAATCATGTTTTTTTAGTAAGTCAGCAATTCTACTCAATTGCTCTTGTTGATTTACAGAAACAGTTGTAAGACCTAAATGATCAAAAATTATTGGCTTTTCTATTTCTTTTTTGTCACTATCTGATAAAGGTTTTAACTCTGGTATTTCTTGTTTTATCGGTTCTTTTATCGGTTCGACTACTGAAGGTAAAACTTCTTCTTCCAAACTAGCTTCTTCTATTTGAGGTGGCAAAAGTAATTGTGTTTTAGGTTTTCCAATACCTAATCTTATTTGTATACCATATGCCAGTAGTTTCGATTGATCAATCATGTTTGATGATCCTAACACACCATTTGCAAGTTGAGTCATCTTTTCTGCTTCGTAGTTTACCAGTGGACTATTGACTGCAACTTGCTTAACCATATCATTCAATCCATAATCGAGATAAACTCCTGTATAAACTCTAACTTTGTCCGATAATTTGAAACTAACACCTGTTTCTGCGCTCAAAGTAAAACCTGTCTTTAGCTTTGTTGAGTTTTCAGCTTTCCAATCATTTAATGTTCCAAAACCATGTTGTGGTAAGTTTGTTAATTCTACATTAAGGTCTTCGTAATAACCACTTGTTTTAATCTCATTTACGTTAATTGTAGATTTTTGACTAAATGGAAATACTACTTTTCCTCCTGCATTGATATAAAATTGTGTTGTTCCTTTGGTATGGTATTGAACCATTAACGGGATACTTACGCCATAAAATCGACTTTTTTCTTGATAACCTTTTGTTTGTACGCGATATTCGAAAGCATCACCGTCGCTATCGACTTGATACGTACTGTTTATTTCATCATTTAAACGAGTTGTATTGCGAAAGAGCGAAAATTCTGCTCCTGTTATCAGGCTCCAATTTGGGTTGATAAAGTAGGTGTAACCAACACCTACTTTTCCACTTGTTTTTAACGTTGTTTTTCCATTATAAACATTATAATTTAAACCTTGAGGTCCTCCATTCAACGTAATACTCCATTCTTGTGCTTGTCCGATATTTCCTATTAGAGCTATAGCAATGCTTAATATAAATTGTTTTTTCTTCATCTTTTTGAGGTTCAAAAGTTAATTCACTAATAATTTTACAGATTCACGTTTACCATTTTCTAAGAATAAATAAATGATATAAACTCCTGGAACCATAGGAACTTGTGTTACCACTTCTGGTGAAACTTGATTGATCTCTTTGTTCAATTTACCTGTGATATCTGTTATCATAATTTTGGCACCTTTCAATTCTTCAGATGGATAATCTGCTTTAATGGTAAATGTTGTTCCTTGTCGCGCAGGATTTGGAACTACTTTTACACCTCCTTTGTGTTGACTTGCAACAATAACCAATGGGCATGTTTCCGTAGTGTTTCCATCTTTGTCTTTCACGACTACCATGTAACTACCATTAAGCGGAGTCGGAGATGTATAATATTGTCCTTGAGCACCTACAATTGCTTGTCCATCTTTGTACCATTGCCAGCTCACAAAATCATCTGATGAATTATCGAAAATTAAGACATCCTCCCATTTTTTCTTGACTTTTCCAATTAATCTCATGTTCACTTGTTTTATGACATGAGTTGCAGGTAAATAATTGTTATTTCCATCTTGCTGTGCTGTAATATCTACAGAACCTTGTTTATTGAATGTCAAACTATTTCCAATAACAGTTGCAATAGTTGAATTGGATGATGTATAATAAACTGGTAAATCACTTGATGCCGTTGCATTCAATACCAATGTATTTTCACCATCACAACCAATTGTTAAGTCTTGTGTCCATGTGATTACTTGTGTTGCTTTATTAATCGTTAAATCAGCAGTTAGCGTTTGATCTTGATAGTTATTACCACCAGTAATATTCGCAGTAACGGTATATGTACCTGCTTGCGACTGATTATTGTTTACATAACTAACCCCAACATCTTTTGGTAAAGTACCTGTAATAGCTAATGATTTATTTGTACCATCGTATGTAAAACTATTGTCATTAAATGTAATACCTACTAAACTAGCTTTAGTAATCGCAAAATCTGCTTTTTTATAAGTAAAATCATAGTTTGCTGAAGCAGTTAATGTACCTTGAGTTATTGGATAATTTCCTACATTTTCTCCTGCATCGCGTGCT
>NZ_DKSQ01000038.1:8674-9528 GCF_002472765.1 Empedobacter sp. UBA7252 | reverse complement strand
ATTTATTTAGGACACATATGTGGTTCTATAAAAATATTGAAAAAGATATTCCTTATTTATCTATTAACTTAACCCTTGGTATAATCATATCCTTAATCAGCATAACAACGGCAATTTTCTCCCAAAAACTAATTGATCATTTATTGCCTGAAAGAAGTTATAATCAAATTGTAGTCGGCCTAATTCTTTTGTTCTTAATTTTAACTAGCCGTTCTTTGATTTCTTACCTACGTCAATACGTTATGCTTCAACAGAGTCAAGCGTACAATAAAAGGCTAACAGGATTTTTTTTAGATAAAATAATCAAGCTACCTAAACTATTTTTTAACAGTAGAAAAAAAGGGGATTTGATAGGACGACTTAACGATACTCAACGTATACAACAAAATATTAGCCATATAATTGGAAATTTTGTCATAGACACTCTAGTTATTATCGTTAGTTTAGCCGCTGTTTTTATTTATTCCGTTTTAGTAGGAATCATTGTGACAACTATTATTCCAGCAATTATATATTTAGTTTACACTTATACGAACAAATTTGTAAAAGCCCAAAAAAAGGTTATGAATAGCTATTCACAATTGGAAAGTTACTATATAAATATACTTTCCGGTATATCAGCTATCAAAGAAAATGGGGCGCAAAGCTTTTTTATCGATATGGGGAAAGAGAACTTTGCAATTTACCAGAGTGCAATATTTACCTTAGGAACTCTCACAAATCGGCTAACACTAAAAGTAGACTTTATAAGCGCTATCATGAGCGTCGGAATTATAGCAATATGTACAAATCTTTTCTTTAAAGACCAATTATCAATTGGCGCACTAATTGCGATTATATCTTTAGTATCTTCT
>NZ_DKSQ01000038.1:7842-8518 GCF_002472765.1 Empedobacter sp. UBA7252 | reverse complement strand
TTTTGCCCTCTATTATAAGAATCGCCCAAATTAATGTCAATATTCAAGAAATAAAAGTAGCTTTTGAAAGGATTTTCGATTTAACGAATACAAAAGAAGAAACACTAGATGAGGAATCGCAAGATAAAATAGCATTTAAATCTTTCCGAATGGAAAATGTATGTTTTCGATTTAATGGTCGCCCCATTCTTTATGATAAGATGAAGCTTGAAATTAATAAAGGTGAGTTAATTGGAATAATTGGAGAAAGTGGAATGGGAAAAAGTACGTTAACGGAAATTATACAAGGATTCTATACCCCATATGAAGGTAACTTCTATATCAATGATAAATTATACTCAAGTTTACAATTGTCTTCGTGGAGAAAATGCTACGCCACAGTACCCCAGGAAATTAAAATATTTAATGGGAACATCTATTTCAACATTGTATTAAATAGACCTTGCACCGAAAAAGAGTTCCAAAAATTTTGTAACAACTACGGTTTTGATATACTTTTTCAAAAATGGTCAATAAACTATTTGACCTTAATTGGAGAAGAGGGACAAAAGCTTTCAGGTGGGCAAAAACAAATACTCGGATTAGCGAGAGCTCTTTATAAAAACCCACAACTACTATTATTAGACGAGTCTACATCGGCTTTAGATAAATATACGGAATCATTTATTTTAAAACT
>NZ_DKSQ01000038.1:6065-7687 GCF_002472765.1 Empedobacter sp. UBA7252 | reverse complement strand
GGAATCATTTATTTTAAAACTTCTTAAAAGATTAAAAATGGAAAATAATATGGCTATTTTATTTATAACCCATAAGAATTTTATCACAGAAATAGCTAATCGTACGTATAAGTTAGAAAATAAAACATTGAGCATTATTGAAGATTTAAATAGTATTGAAAGTCAATAGGTAGTGGATAAAATTGCTTCTACTAAAAATTGTTGTATTCATCCTACCAAATACATATTTTATAAGTGGGATTGTAAGTCCCCATTTTTCCGACAGCGGGAGTGTAACACCAACTGTGTCATAGGGTTAAAACTTAAAAACCTCTTTCGAGCTTGAGCCTATCCCCAAATCTAATCGTTAGTTTGTACTAGAAATAAAAAGAGGGCAAAAAACTAATATCTTGAAACACTATATTGTCATAAAAAGCTCCATCTGCAGCGTTAACTTAGAAATCTAAAAAGGCAGAACCTAGTTTATATATTAAGGACGGCAGATTAATTGAGTCAAAGCCAGAGAGTATTTAGGGCAGAACCCATTATCACGATTTTAGCCACTCAATTTGGAGTATAAATTAATAATTTATGCAAGTATATGGAATAGATCTGTCAAAAGACAAATTTGATGTAAACTTTATTGACGTAGACGGAAAACAAAAGAACAAAGTAGTGAAAAATGCATTAGTAAGCATATCGAAATTTTTATCGACAATACAGCCGGGGGGCCGTGTTATGCGCAGAAAACACTGGAACTTACGGCGACTTATTAGTGTTCTTGTGCAATCAATATGATATTTCAATCGCATTGGTTCCAGGCTATACGATCAAACATAGTCTAGGTTTATTGAAAGGGAAATCTGATCCAATTGACGCTGGAAGATTAAGAGAATATAGCGAGCGTTTCCAGGATAAGTTATCTTTTAAAGAATATCAAAATGAAAACATCTTGGAGCTAAAGCAGCTGTATACTCTTCGTAGTCAAATGGTCAAAGCCCGAAAAGAGCTACAGACAGGAGCCCATTCAAGGGCATTAATGCCAATGCAAAGTATAGCGGCAAACACTCTGTTAAAAAAAGTAGTAGATACACTAGATAGTCAAATCATCGAGGTAGAAAATGAAATGTATAACATCATTAAGAATGATGTTAAGTTGGAACAAAATTATCTTCTTGCTACCTCTGTGAAAGGAATTGGACCTGTGATCGCTACAGATTTGATCATAAAGACAGGAAATTTCGAAGTGATTAATACAGCGAGAAAGGCAGCCTCTTATGCTGGAGTATGTCCATTTCCTAACACATCTGGCAATATGGTGGGCAAATCCAAAACAAGTCCCTTCGCCGATAAAGACCTTAAATGTTTACTGTATATGGGGGCAAAATCGGCTATTAAACATAATAAGGAATATAACCTATATTATCAGCGCAAGAAGATGGAGGGAAAGCATTATTACTTAATCATGAACAATATAATGAACAAGTTATTGAGAACGATTTATAGTGTAGTGATCAGCAAGACAATATACAGTCCTGAGCACGTATGTATTGATCCAAGAGAAAAAAATAATATGGAAAGCTCCAGAAAAAGTGATGAAAAACTTGTTTTTTATTAGAGTATAAAGTTGGGATATGGTCAAG
>NZ_DKSQ01000038.1:2233-5893 GCF_002472765.1 Empedobacter sp. UBA7252 | reverse complement strand
TGGTCAAGCCCCAGTTATGCATTGGCATCGTCCATTTTTTTGCGATATCTTCTATGATCAGATACATCAATTTCTTTAGCGCTTGTTCAGAGCTGAAAGCTCCTTTAAACTTAATGATTTTTCGTATCTTACGGTGCATTCCGTCGGATTGGTCGTATATAAATTATCTATTTAAAGAGTAATGGTAAAAAGATTATAATAGAGACGAATATAATTTAGCTTTAAAACTATTTAAAAAAATCTATCACATTTGAAAAGAAACTTTTTTTATCTCTATCGCCTTTTACCTGGCGAATAATTTTGTCTATTAATTTTTCATAATAAATATCACGTTCAACTTCTTCAGTTTCATGTTCCAAAGCTATTAAGGACTCTTCAAAATCTCTATAGGTGGATTGGGAACCAAATTTCTCCGTAACAAATTTTATTTGGAAATATGTTATCAAATATAATACACAAACACCATAAAGGAAAAGTTCCACGGGGTCTGATATGACTAGTAAAGGTTGAACCTTTGCAGTCGAATTATTAGGGCTCATAATCATAGAAAAAAAAGCTCCTAAAATCAGAGATAGCACAACTGCCACAAAAGATGTTATCCAAATATCAACCCTCTGCTTCCTCTGATCGATTTTATCACGACATATCCTTCTGTATTGTCCAATAAATGTCGACGATATTGAACCTTTTAGCATGAGGATATAGGATTTGAGAATCGCGACTTTCAATTCTTCCGATAATTTCCCATGATATAAAGACTGTAAATTTTGCTTATATCTTTTATCTAAATATTTTCCGTAAACAAACGCTAAAGAAAATGAGACCGATATTCCAAGTAATGCTATTAAGGAGGAACAAATCAAAACTTCTTTATTGTAATAATATCTCGTCATGCCCCATGTGATAATGATCATCAACAAAAAGAGAGATAAAATAAAATTATTCCAATAGAATTGCCTAATGTACTTTCCCTTACCAGCGATACCTAGGTAAGTACATTTATTAAAATATTCAGTTTTTATATCATCGAATTCTTTTTCTTTTGTCATTATCAAATTTAGGTTAGTTTGTTTATAAGATTAATAATGTCCGAGAATACACCTGCAACACACAAAGTTAATTAATTATGCTTTTTTTAAGATAAGTTCATCTGCTTTTTCATATAAATCCCATACCATCTATTGCAAGTGAAACTTTTTAATCAGTTTAAACTGAATCAATACATGCTTATGCCGCACCAACTATATTGAATGCTCAATGTCTTGAAATTTACAAATGTACCTGGATAAGTGTGAAAGATCTCCTTCGATGAATGGCCAAATAACAATCATTTCTGAAAAACCAACTCCATTAGAACTCAAGCACATTAAATTATCCAATTCTAGGTAAATCACACTGTATATTTAACTATATTTAAATGAGGATTGGCCATATCCTAACACTTTTATTAACTTAAAAATTTTCAAACCATGAAAAAACCTATTTTTTTAACTCTGGCCCTTTTCGGGGTAATTTTTGCGTTCCCTTTTATTTCGTATTCACAACAGGATTTCGATGTAAAGATTCGTGAAGTTCGCCAGTTGGTGGATACCAGTTATAATAACCGGATTATAGCAAATAATGGATCTAAGAAAAAATCTGACAAGTACAGTTATTTTGTCGCAGGATATTTATTGGACTCTCTAATTAGTGATAACCAAAAAGCTTTAAGTGGTTCTCAAATAGAAGCTGGTAAATCCTTTGCAACGTCATTATCGATTGACGATGAAGGGGCAACTGCAAATATTAGTTTTGGAAAATTTGGAAAACTAAATCCTCAGCTTACAATAAGCGGTAAAGGAAAAGAAAAATTCATCAATATATTTAAAGACGGAAAATATAGCCAATCCATAACAGGAGGTTTTAATCTAAATTATTTCTTGAACAGCTCCGGTTTTTTTGACAAGAGGAACAAATCTATGCTCCTTCCGGAAATAGTACCGTATATCAATAAAGCATTTAAAAATTCAAAATCTGATACTATCCAGCAATCTGCTTACGAGGAACAAGTTAAAAAAGTTCAGGAAAAGTTCTCTTTGCTAAAAACCAACTTTGATAGTTATAAGAAGAGCTGGCAACAGGAAGTATTTGATGACAAAGTCTTTCAAGGGGCTAAGGATTTTGAGAAAAATGCTAACGATCTAATAAAGCTGGGGATTTTAAAAGATGATTTTCTGAAAAGGGTTAAAAATGAATTTAAAACTGAAAATTACTTTACAAAGTTAGAAGCGAAGATTGACTCAAATATTCTAAATTGGACTAGCGAAAAAAAAGAGGCTGCAAACAATTATAGAAAGAGACTACTTTTAAAAGATATTGATTCTATACAGATGAAAGCGAAGTGGAATGAAATCTCCTATCATTGGTTTACAGTCTCAGGAAATTATAACATAAGTCCTTATTCAATATTAGACACCAGTGCTGGTGCAGCAGAAAGAAACTACAAGAAAACAGAAAACGATAAATATTTTAGTGGGAAGATCGCTTATAACTACCTTAGAGTGAATAACGAAAATTTAAATAGACGCTATTACTCAATCACTGCAAATGCTTCCAACGCGCGCCAATATGATCCGGATGGAATGATTACGTTGGAATCCTCCTCTCCTTATCCGATCGGATCTGTAAACCTTTCTAAAGAAAACTTTTCTACAGAAGTATATGAAAATATTGCACCACATAAATTTTCAGCCAACATGCAACTAACAATAATTCATTTTTGGTCAAAAACTAACATTGGTATTGAATTAACGCCAAAAGTAGGATTCAATGATATTAACAATGATAATGTAGGTATGAGAATTGGGGTCTTTATACCCGTTGAAGTTAAGGACGGGGTACCTCTAACTATACAACCAATATGTAAACTTCAAAAACTTTTTGAAAGTAGCAAATATAAATTCTGGAAGGATAATGTGGTATTTGGCTTTAATCTTTCTGTTAGCTTACCTACGATACCAAACAAAAAAGACAAATAAATCGCTATAAATATGCCTCCTTGCAATAAGCTGAATTTTCGATTACAAGATCAAAATACACTTAACCTTACAGGCGATAACTAAATCCTGCAAATGGAGAAATTAAAAAAGCTTCCCTCTAACCGGCAGAGGGAAGCAATTTGGCTATTTGTTAATCCGATTAGCTGTAACCAACGAGTGTATTTTCTTTCTATAAAGATAGGTATGTTAGCTGAAATAGTTATTGGTCATTTCGGAGAAAACGTTGATCAAACCAGAACTAAATCCAGAAGCTAGGTCTGTCCCACGCAAATTATGATCGATCTATATAACCCGTTATTTTTAATTGACTCAGAATTTCATTGACTTTCGCCTTGGTCGCATTAGTCAACGTTAAATTGCTCGCTGTATCACTTGCATCCGGGATCGAAATATCGTCAACTGCATCAGTAACATAGTCGAGGATAAATTTATTAGCAGCTAGATTCCGGACTTTACTATAATAACTTTCGTCAATCGAATTCCATGCAATAATGTTTTCTGAGGCACCGGGGTAATCTTCAATTCCATATTTAATCCGCTTGGTAGAGTCATCATTCTGTATGGTATTAAAAAGTAGCTGATTGCCTTTAGTACCATTATTTAGATAAATTGATCTACCTGT
>NZ_DKSQ01000038.1:630-2004 GCF_002472765.1 Empedobacter sp. UBA7252 | reverse complement strand
TTATCGGCGTAAGACGTGCCTGTATTGAAACACCAATTGAATGAAATAGTATTTTGGCTGCCTCCATTCTGTTCAATTCCAGTAGATCCAATATTAAACAATGCATTATGATCAATACTTCCTCTTGAGCTGTGATTCCATATTCCTCGATTAGTAATATTGTGAATATAATTACCTTCAACACTATTATTCACTCCTCCAGCAACAAAAATTCCATAGGTGAACCCAGACACTGTATTATTACTAATGTGGTTATTATTCACAATGTCTTCAAGCTGAATTCCAAAAATTCCAGTGCCGTCTGATTTAATCATATTATTTAATAGCACGCAGCCAGATGATTTGAATATCCGAATACCTACACATGGGTCTGTATTGGTAGTGGTCTTCTGCATGTTAATAGTGCAGTTCTCAATTTTGACAGCAGACACACCATTGATCAAATTTATACCGTAGGAGTCTTTTGCATCAATTGAACAGCGATCAAAAAGTATATTTTTAGTCATTGATGTAAGTTCGGTTGAACTTTGGGATACATGAACAATCTTGTCAAATTTACAATTGGTAACGATCACACCGTCAATAATTGCCTGCACCTGATGCGTAACAATGGACAAACCCAATTCTACATTACCAATAAATTCACAGTTAGAGACTGTAATATTCTTACAGTTCTGATAATTATTAGGCTCAATATCTAAACCAGACATCGGATCTTTGCCAGATGTATTTTTAAAAATACAGGATTCGACCCTAATATTTTCACAACAGATCAATGCACTTCCATTTCTCCGATTGCTGTCGCAGGTGACGTTTCGGATATCTCCATTATAACAGCCTTTATTGTAATTAGTGGTAGATGTATCTCCATATAAATACATACCATCGCCTGCACATTGCGCTATACTCCCATCTTTGATTACAAAATTCGCAGCATTCTTTAGGCCAATCCCCATACCATGCTCATGTATGTCGCCTTGATGCGCAGGATTGTCACCAATAATCCGACCAACAATAATATTAAAATTACTGATGTTTTCGCCCCCAATTATAGCATATTGTGACAAAGCATTAGGGATTAAGGTGATAGTTCCATAGTTCTCAAATGAGACATTAGATTTCAGTTCGATACAGCCAACGCTTCTGGATACAGCCTTTGCGACAACAGTTATATCTGCATAATTTACAACACGGGTGACCTTAGAGGCATTAGCGTAGTTAATTGCTTTATTAATAGCAATCGAATTGTCTTGAACGGAGGAATGTACCCCAAAGTAACTTACATCAATCGTATCAATAAACTTGTGTATAAGTTTTGTACCATTAACATCAACAACGCTGCCTCCATCATCCGGTCCTGGATCTTGATTAACT
>NZ_DKSQ01000038.1:0-370 GCF_002472765.1 Empedobacter sp. UBA7252 | reverse complement strand
TAAAAATTGATTTGCCATATTTTTTATTTTTATGTGTATAGCAAAAATATGGTGGTAGCGGTGACTAGCTGAGGATCAATAGGTATATGTAAGCGGTATACGGGAGATACCGAAAAGTCTGCGTTACGTCAGTCTTTTCAGCATTATTAAAAAAATGAAATGCGGTACTTTTTTAGAATACCGCATTTCATTTTTTCTTTTGCTTAAAGCTATATTGCTAAGACACCCGCAGTTCGTAGCTTCGTCTTCAGGTCTCGTAATTCAATCAAGATCCCGTGGACTTCCGACTGCGCATAGTCCGCTCCAGGAGATAATGCATTGTCAGGAGAAATAGCAGATTGATTGACCAAACCTTTCGCCAAATCTGTGG